>JBDTQY010000191.1:0-5334 GCA_039931955.1 Chloroflexota bacterium | reverse complement strand
CATCCGGTGCTCGAAACCTACGAGATCAAAGCCGTGTCCGGCGGCGAGGATGCCCAGGGCCGGGTGCTCGTCCGATGCCGACGCTCCACGGACCAGGGCCCCGGCGCCCTCGTCGTCTCGGGCCATGGACTCTCGACGGACATCATCGAGGCCTCGGTCGAGGCGTATCTCGTCGCGATCAACAAGCTCCACGGGGCCGAGATCGGGCCCGCCTCGCCGGCCTACGTGGCCCAGCGGACGGCCGAGGACCATCCGTGACATCGGAGTTCAGGATCGTCACGGTCCCGGGGGACGGCGTCGGACCTGAGGTCGTGGCTGCGACGCGGCGCGTCGTGGACGCGGCAGGTGCGCTGGCGGGCTTCACGGTCGAGTGGGTCGAGATCCTGGCCGGCGGGGCTGCAATCGACGCGTACGGTGTAGCGATCCGCGACGAGGACCTGGCCATCGCGGCGGCCTCCGATGCCATCCTCCTTGGCGCTGTGGGTGGTCCGCGATGGGACAACCCAAACGCCGCCGTGCGACCCGAGCAGGCGCTCTTCGCCCTGCGCGGCGGCCTCCACTTGTTCGCCAATCTTCGACCGGTCCGGGTGCATCCCGCGCTGGTGTCGTCCTCGCCGCTCCGTCCGGAGTTGCTGGAGGGCGTGGATCTGCTGATCGTCCGCGAGCTCACCTCGGGCCTCTATTTCGGCCGACCGTCGGAGGAACGGGTAACCGCGGACGGGCGTGAGGCGATTGACACGTTGACCTACACGGAGGCCGAGATCCGCCGCGTGGTCCGGCTGGCGTTCGAGCTGGCGCAGGGTCGGACCGGGCGCCTGACGAGCGTGGACAAGGCCAACGTTCTGGCCACGTCGCGCCTGTGGCGCAAGGTCGTGGACGAAGAGCGGGCGAATTTCCCCGACGTGACGGCCACCCACCAGCTCGTCGACTCGTGCGCCATGCTGCTGGTCCGCCAGCCGGCTGCATTCGATGTCCTCGTCACCGAGAACCTGTTCGGGGACATCCTCTCGGACGAGGCCGCGGTCCTGGCCGGCAGTCTCGGGATGCTGCCGTCGGCATCACTCGGCGATCGCCGGACTGCCTACGGCCGGTTCGGCCTGTACGAGCCAATCCACGGATCCGCGCCGGACATCGCCGGCCGGGACATCGCCAACCCCCTCGGGACGATCGGGTCAGCCGCGATGATGCTCCGCTGGTCGCTTGGCCAGGATGATCCGGCAGCGGCGGTCGAGGCGGCCGTTAGCTCGGCCCTGGATGACGGGTTCCGAACCAGGGATCTGCTCGCTCCGGGCACGTCGCCGGCAGCGGGCGATGGCCTGCAGCACGTAGGGACGCGCGAGATGGCAGACGCGGTGATCGAACGGATCTCCATTAGCTCGGCGGCACCGACGCCGGTTGCCGCCAGCCCAGCCTGATCCCCGCGGCCCCGATCCCCAGGAGCGCAGAACCGATGCAGCAGCCAAACGGGCCCAACCAGCCGGTCATCCTCTACGACACGACACTCCGAGACGGCACCCAGGGCGAGAACGTGACCCTCTCGCTGGCCGACAAGCTCCGCGTCGCCCGGATGCTGGATGAATTCGGAATGCCCTTCATCGAGGGTGGGTGGCCGGGATCCAATCCAAAGGACATCGAGTTCTTCAAGGCCGCCAAGGGCATCACCTGGCGGACCGCCAAGCTGGCTGCGTTTGGCTCGACCAGGCACCGGTCCAACACGGCCGCCACCGATCCGAACCTCCAGGAACTCGTGCGTGCCGAGACGCCGGTCGTGACGATCTTCGGGAAGAGCTGGCTCCTCCATGTCACGGAGGTCCTCGGCGCCACTGCTTCCGAGAACCTGGATATGGTCGCGGACAGCGTTCGCTTCATCGTGGAACACGGTCGCGAACTGGTCTACGACGCCGAGCATTTCTTCGACGGCTACGCGGCCGACCCGGCATACGCACTGGCGACGCTTCGCGCGGCGAGGGATGCCGGCGCCCGAACCCTCGTCCTGTGTGACACGAATGGGGGAACGCTGACCGATCGACTCCTCGCGGTGATCGGGGAGACGAGGGCCGCCCTCGAAGGCGATCCGGCTGCGCCGGCACTGACCTGGGGGATCCACACCCACAACGACGCGGAGCTGGCGGTGGCCAATTCCATCGCCGCCGTGCAGGCCGGAGTGCGCCACGTCCAGGCCACCATCAATGGCTACGGTGAGCGCTGCGGCAACGCCAATATGGTGAGCATCCTCGCCAACCTTGCCCTCAAGACGGACCTGGCGCTCGTCCCGTCGGGCGGCGGGCAGATCGGGCAGCTGACGGAACTGTCGCGGTCCGTGGCCGAGATCGCCAACCTCGCCCCGAACGACTGGCAGCCGTACGTCGGTCGGTCCGCGTTCGCCCACAAGGGTGGCGTGCATGGTGCCGCAGTGGCCAAGGTGGAGCGTTCCTACCAGCACATCGATCCCACGCTCGTGGGAAATGCCGGGCGACTCGTGGTCTCGGAACTCGGGGGCAAAGCCAACACGTCGATCCGGGCGCGCCAACTGGGCCATGAACTCGAGGGCTTGGATCCCAAGCAGCTCTCGGTCCTGATCAAGCGCCTCGAGCATGAGGGACTGTCCTTCGAAGGGGCCGAGGCATCCTTCGAACTGCTCATCCGCCGGCAGCAGGAGGGCTACGAACCGCCGTTCAAGATCCTCGACTACACCTGCCTCGTGGAGCAGCGCGGCGGTCGTGACCTGCTGGCCGAGGCGACCGTCAAGGTCCAGGTTGACGGGGAGGTCCTGCACACGGCGGCCGACGGCAATGGCCCGGTCAATGCCCTCGACGCGGCGCTCCGCAAGGCGCTCGGTGCCTTCTACCCGGTCCTCGATGCCGTCCATCTGTACGACTACAAGGTCCGTATCCTTGATTCGAACGCCGCGACGGGTGCGCGGACGCGCGTCACCATCGAATCTGCGGATGGATCGCGAGAATGGTCCACCATGGGATCCGACACGAACATCATCGCGGCCTCGGCGATCGCGCTCGCTGACAGCCTCGAGTACGCAATCTGGAAATCCGGCGCCGAGCTCCGCCGACGCGACGAGCGTCACTTCACCACGGTCAAACTCGAGAGGTAATCCCGATGTCCGAGCAGGAAGCATTGCACCTGACCCGCTGGACGGTGACATCCGGCAGCAACTCCCAGAGCCGAGGGGCGGTGGTCATCCAGGCCGGCGACCACAGCTGGCAGGCCTCATCCGAGGGCAACGGCGCCGTCGACGCTTTGTACGGCGCCGTGGACAAGGCGCTGGCCGAGATGCTTCGCGGACACCCCCGCCTGGTCGCGTACGACGTCCACGCCGTCGCCGAGGGACCTGCCGCGGAGGGCCAGGTAATGGTCCGGATCCGCCCGCCAGAGTCAGCCGAGGGTGCCCGCGCAGCGGGGGAGTACGAAGGCGAGTCTCGGGGCACCAACATCATCGCGGCCTCCATCCACGCCTACATCGAGGCCCTCAACTCCATGCTCGGCGAGGCGCATTGGGCTGGGGCAGCCGACGACGCCGGCGAGAGTCGGCGCGCCGCTTCCGGGGAGGGTCGAGAGTCCGCCGAGAGCGGGCGGGCCGAGTTCGATCGGGACAAGAGCCAGCACGACACCACCTCGTGGTTCGAGCAGTAGGTCGGGTTCTCGGGTGACGGATATGGGGCAGTCGCCGGCCGAACCGAGCGTCCCGTTGCTGCACGGCGGTCCGGTCGCATTCGCCGGCGAGCCAGGGGCGTTCGCCGAGGACGCGGTCATCGCTGCCTTCGGTCCCGATGTCCAGCGCCATGCCGTCGGAAGCTTCCTTGATGTCTTCCGGGCGGTGACGGAAGGGCGGGCAGGATCCGGCATGCTGCCGATCGAGAATCTTCTCAATGGCACGGTTCGCGAGAATCTTGACCTGCTCCTGGAGCACGAGCTCGTGGTGATCGGCGAAGTCGTGGTCCCGGTGCGGCTCAGTCTCGCCGCGCTACCGGGCCAGACGCTGGATGACATCGAGCGTGTCTACTCGCACATCCAGGCGCTTGGCCAAGCGGAAGCGTTCCTGCGATCCCGACCTTGGACGACCCTGACCACCTACAACACCGCCGGCGCCGGCCGGATCGTCCGTGACGCTGGCGAGCACGGTGCCGCAGCGGTGCTATCGCCCCGGGCGGCCGCCCTCTTCGGCCTCGAGGTGCTGGCTTCGGACATCCAGGGTGGCGCGGACAACCGGACGAGGTTCCTCGTGGTCGGTACGGATCCGGGCGCCGAAGCGTCCATCGATGAGTCGGGCGAGGGCACACCCGGCGCGGGCGAGGGCACACCCGGCGCGGGCGAGGGCACACCCGGCGCGGGCCGCCCGTGGCGCACCACCGTCGCGTTCGCGGTCCGAAACGAACCGGGGACGCTGCTCCATGCATTGCGCGCCTTCGCGGATCGCGGTGTCAACCTCTCGTCGCTCGAGTCGCGGCCCAGCCGGACCGCTGCCTGGGAGTACGTGTTCTGGGCGGACGTAGATGCCGCTTCCGGGGAGCCGGCCTGTGCCGCGGCACTTGACGACCTGCATGGGGTGTCGACGATGGTGCGGATTCTCGGGTCCTACCCGCGCGCGACGGAGTCGATCGGGAGCTGAGTGGCGGAACTCGGCGGCTGAGGACCGTTGCGCGGCCACGTCCGGCCACGTCCGGCCACGCCGGGCCGTTCTCATCCACCTACGATCCTGGATCGGGCTATCGCTGCCGGACCCGCGAATCAGGCCCACCTACGATCCTGGATCGTGCAAGGCTCCGACTCACGCCATTACCCGGCTCCGCTCGAGCTCGTCGGTCCCGTCCTGAGCGTGCGCGGTGACAGCGTGGGCCTGAAACGGACCCGTCCAGGCGAAATCTTGCGACAAGTCCGCGCCTACCACGATCCCCCGTCGTATCTGCAAGGTTCCGCACCGGGATGCACCGGGATGCACCGACCCCACCGGGCCGCAAGGTTCTGCACCGGCCGCACCGGGCCGCAAGGTTCCGCACCGGGCTGACCCGGCCGCACCGGGCCGCACCGGGCTGACCCGGAATCAGGACGGCCCGCCGTTGCCGGCGGGCCGTCCTAATGCGCGAAATCCGAAAGGTCAGATGCTGCTGGCGCAGTGCATGCACTTCGACGCGTCAACCGCGTTGTCCTGCTTGCAATATGGGCAGTTCTTGACGGGCGTCGGGGCGGCGGCCGGGGCTTCCTTGATCATCGTCTTTCCGATCATGAACACGACGAACGCGATCACGACGAAGGTGATGATCGTGTTGACGAACGTTCCCCAGTTGATGGTCACCGCGGCCTTGTCGCCGATAGCTTCCT
>JBDTQY010000190.1:0-5731 GCA_039931955.1 Chloroflexota bacterium | reverse complement strand
GGCGCTCATCCTCGTCCGGGCCGAGGCGGTTCTCACCGGCCGGCGCGAGATCGCGCGCCAGGTAGAGATGCATCAGTTCCGTGGCAAAGCCCGGGGCGGTCCAGAACGCCCCGAGATACTGCCACGAGGCGGCCCGAAAGCCGGTCTCCTCTTCGAGTTCACGCGGAGCCGCGAGGTCAGGGTCCTCGACGCGTCCATCAGCGTCGCGATCCAGGGTGCCGGCGGGGATCTCCAGCAGCGTCCGCCCAGCGGCCAGGCGGAACTGCCGGACCATCAGGACTGCGTCGTCCCCGTCAAGGGCAACGATCGCGACGGCACCGGGGTGGGCGACGATATCCCGCGTTGATCGCCCGCCATCGGGTGTGGCGATCTCGTCCACGCGGACCTCGAGGTAGTGCCCGTGGTGGACCGTTCGCGAACTGACGACCGTCTCGCGGAGGCGGTCGTCAGCAGGATGTGGCGGCCCGCCGGCACGATGCGGGCGGGCGGCCCGGGTCAGGCGTTCGCCTTGAGAGCCAGGCCCGATTCGGACTCGAACAGGTGCAGCTTCTCGGCGGGCAGATGCAGCTCGATCATGTCGCCTGGTTTGACTCCGCGGATCGACGGGACGAGGGCGATGATGTCGCCTTCGTGGCCCGAGACCGTGACGTGGAGCAGTTCGTCGTTGCCGAGGTACTCGACGACGTCCGCCTTGGACTTGATCGTCAGCGTGTCACCCGAGGCGGCCACGTCGAGGTGCTCGGGTCGGAACCCAGCGTCGAAGCTCCCGGACCCCGAGGCCTCCACGGCCTTCTTGAGTCGATCCGGAACCGTGAACTCGAAGCCACTGCCCTTAAGGTGTCCATCCGCCAGCTCCATGGTGGCAAAGTTCATCGACGGGCTACCGATGAAGCCGGCCACGAACCGATTGGTCGGGTGGTCGTAGAGATCCTGCGGCGTGCCGACCTGCTGGAGATCACCGTTGTTCATAACGGCGATCCGGGTACCCATCGTCATGGCCTCGACCTGGTCGTGGGTCACGTACACGAAGGTGGTGCCCATCCGCTGGTGTAGTCGGGCGATCTCGGCGCGGGTCTGGACGCGCAGCTTCGCGTCGAGGTTGGAGAGCGGCTCATCCATGAGGAAGACCGCCGGCTCGCGGACGATGGCACGCCCGAGCGCCACGCGCTGGCGCTGGCCACCGGACAGCTCCTTGGGCTTGCGATTGAGGAGCTCGCCGAGGCCGAGGATCCGCGCCGCATCACCAACACGCCGCTCAATCTCCTGCTTGGAGACCTTGCGGAGTTTCAGGCCGAAGGCCATGTTGTCGCGGACCGTCATGTGCGGGTACAGGGCGTAGCTCTGGAAGACCATCGCGATGTCGCGATCCTTCGCGGCAACGTCGTTGACGATCCGATCCCCGATCTTGAGCGTCCCTTCGGTGATCTCCTCGAGCCCGGCGATCATGCGCAGACTGGTCGTCTTTCCGCACCCCGATGGCCCGACGAGGACCATGAACTCGCCATCCTGGATGTCGAGGGAAAGATCCCGAACGGCCGAGACATCGCCGTATCGCTTGTGGACCTTGTCAAACGTGACTGTGGCCATCAAGACCTCCTCCGCGGCGGCATCGCGGACCCATATATCCCGCCGCGCTTGGGGCGCGGACGTGGACGGGTCCCGTACGTGACGTCCCGGCTTGCAAGGATCCTACACCGGCCGACCAAGTCCGGGATGGTCAGGATCGCCTCGCGGCCTCAGCGAAGGTGGCCATGTCGGGAAACGTCGCATCGGGAGTCGCCTCCGCGGGTGGGGTCGCTCCCGAACCCGGGCGCCCCTGGCGGCGGTCGATCCAGACCGTTGCGAGCCCGAGCCGCTTTGCGGGGGCGTGATCATGGAAAAGGCTCTGGGCGACATGCAGGATCCGCTTCGGCGGCAGCCCGACGCGCTCGAGGAGTAGCTCAAAATTCGCTGCCCGCGGCTTGTAGCTCCGCGCCTGCTCGGCAGTGACGACCCACTCGAACGCCACGCCGAGGCGTCGGTTTGAGGCGGCGAACAGGTCGTCGTCGCAGTTGGTCAGGACACCAAGCCGGTATCTCTTGGCGAGCCGCGTCAACGCGGCCCTGGAATCAGCAAAGGCGGGCCATGAACCGACCGACTCGCCGAACGCGACCTGCTCCGCGGCGGTCGGCTCGACACCATATGCGTGGGCAACCCGATCGAGGCCCGCGGCCAGGACGGCGCGATACCGCTGGTAGGGACCCGCCTCCAGCGTGGCCTCGGCGGCCGCGTAGCGCTCAAGGAGCTCGTCATCGCCGACCGTCACGCCGCGCGGTTCCAGCACAGATCGCAGGCCGGCCAGGATCCCGGCCTCCCAGTCGATCAGGGTCCCGTAGCAATCGAAGGTGATGGCCTCGAAGGCATCGAAGTCGAGGGTCGTCATGCCACGGATCATGGCATGCGCTCGTGGCGGCTGGCGAGGGTCGGGGACAGGCCCCGCCACCGGCGGAACGCGACGCCCGACCAGACGAGCTCGACGACGCCAAATGGCCACGCGCCCTGCAGAAAGCCATAGGCGGACGAAGCGAGGCATGCCCCGGCGAACGCGAAAACGAACCATCGGGACCGGTCTTCCAGGGCATAGAACAAGAGCATCGCGCCAACTGCGAGTGCCCCGAAGACCGTCAGCGCATCCATCGCGAGAGTCTAAGGCTGTCGTTGACGGCGTTCTGGATAACCGGGTGGTCCATTCGAGCCAGGCTCAAGATGAAGGAGGCCCGCCCGCGAACCGACGAGCCTCCTCCCTTGACGGACAGGACGTGCGACTACTCCTCGCCGCCGTACTGGTGGTCAGCGTTGGCGTCACTCGGGTCATCGGCGTGCCCGCCGGGCCCATCGGATTCCGCGCCGATCGCTTCCGTTCCACTCGCCTCAGCGCCGGCCGCCTCAGCACCAACCTCCTCGGGATCGGCAGCGTCCGCCGCGCCATCCGCCGCGGTCTGATCGCCGACCTGAAGGTGCCAGTGTCGGTGTCTGCGGCCTCGACCAGGCCGGCACCCGGTGCCGATACGCACGTCGGCTCTATTTGCCGCACTGGCCCGACGGCGGTTCCCGCTGCTGGATTCGAGTCCCTGGCTGACCGGCCGGGTACCCTTGGCCACGAATTGGGGGAGAGGCCATTGCCTTCCGAACCAAGTCCGTTTGAAGACTCAGCCGCCAGGCCCAACCACCAGGGTTCCGCTCATCCCCGCCCCTTCATGACCCGGGACCGAACAGATGAACCGGTAGCGGCCCGGTTCCGCGACAGTGAGCGCACCGGCGCTCCGTCCGGCCGGGTCGGCCGTGAGGACGAAACTGGGGTCCGAGATCGTGAGGTCATGGTAGACGGCGCCACGGTTGTCCAGGACGATGTTGACGGTTTCGCCTGCACGGATCTGGATCTCATTCGGAGCAAAGGCGAACTCACTGGCCACGATGACGTATTCGGTCGCGTCTGCCTTGGGCGACGGCGCGCCGTCCACCGCGTCCCGGTCCCGAAACGTCGGCATGCCCGGGTGCATCGGCCCCATTGGCCCCCCGGCGCACCCTGCCAGCAACGGCAGCAGCAGGACGAGGGCAACGCTCGCCGCTCGACGGCCGGACGATGTGCGAGGCCTTCGCGAACCTCGCGCCTAAGATGGCCGCTGATCAGGTCGATGATCGGATTCTCGTCGTCGACGACGAGAATCCGTGTTTGTTCGGCGGCCATCGCAGTAGTGTGCGCCCGGCTCAGGCCGGGAGCCGCGCAGGTTCGGCTCGCGACACGGGCTCGGCGCGAAGCCGCAGGCGGCGCAGGAGCTGCGCATTGGCGGCCACGATCACCGTCGAGGCGCTCATGGCAATCGCTCCGACGGCCATCGGCAGGTCGAGGCCCCAGGGCACGAGGATCCCCGCGGCGACCGGGATCGCAATGAGGTTGTAACCCGTCGCCCAGACGAGGTTCTGGACCATCTTGCGGTAGGTGGCCCGCGACAGTTCGATCGCCCCGACGACGTCACGTGGATCGCTTCGAACGAGGACGATGCCGGCCGATTCGATCGCAACGTCCGTTCCCGCGCCAATCGCGATCCCGACATCGGCGGTGGCGAGTGCCGGCGCGTCGTTCACGCCGTCGCCGACCATGGCGACCTTGCGGCCGCCTGCCTGAAAGCGCTTGACTGCGTCGGCCTTGTCCGCCGGGAGGACCTGGGCGGCGACTTCGTCGATCCCGAGTCGGCGGGCCACCGAGTCAGCGACGGCCTGGGCGTCCCCGGTGATCATCGCGACCTTGAGCCCCAGCGCGTGAAGGCGCTCGACGGCCTCCTTCGACTCCGGACGGATCTCATCTTCGACCGCGAGGGCACCGATGACGCGGCCATCGGCGATGACGTGGAGCACTGTCCGACCCTCCAGCGCCCAGGCCTCGGTCGCAGGGTCGGCCTCGAGGCCGAGATCGGCCAGCAGGCGAGGTCCGCCGACGGCGACGGCACGATCGCCCACGGTCGCGCGAGCGCCGCGGCCGGCGAGGGATTCGAATTCCGTCGCGGTTTCCGGAGCGACCCCACGAACTTGTGCCCCCGCCATGATCGCGCGAGCTAGGGGATGCTCGGAATCGGCCTCGACCGAGGCGGCCAGCCGCAGGACTTCCTTGTCGTCCTTCCCCGTCACGGCCGCCAGGACGGGCTGGCCCTTCGTCAGCGTTCCGGTCTTGTCGAAGATCACGACGTCGAGCTCCCGAGCACGCTCCAGCGCGATCCGGTTCTTGATGAGAAGTCCGTTCCGGGCGCCGAGCGAGGTGCTGATCGCGATAACGAGCGGGATCGCCAGACCGAGCGCATGCGGGCAGGCGATGACGAGCACGGTCGCGAGACGCGTCAGCGCGCCGGCCTCGTCGCCGTTGAGCCACCAGAAGCTGAAGGTGATGACGCCGGCGGCGAGGGCGACGTAGAAAAGGATCGCGGCGGCCCGGTCCGCCAGGGCCTGGGCTCGCGACGCCGACGCCTGGGCATCCGCGACCATCTTCATGATCCCCGACAGGGCGGTTTCCTCGCCGACCGCGCTCACCCGAACTCGCAGGCTGCCGCCCGCTGCCACCGTGCCCGCGACGACCCTCGCGCCGGGCTCCTTGGTCACCACCTGGGACTCACCGGTGATCATCGACTCATCGACATCGGCGGAGCCCTCGGCCACCTCGCCATCCGCGGGCACGCGCGCGCCCGGTCGGACCAGGACGATATCGCCAACCGCGAGTGCCGCGAGAGGGACGGACTCCGTGCCGGCATCGGTCACCCGCTCGGCGGTGTCGGGCAGTAATTCGGCCAATGCGGCCAGGGCGCCGCGGGCCTGGGCGATCGAGCGCATCTCGAGCCAGTGCCCGAGCAGCATGATGGTGATGAGCGACGACAGTTCCCACCAGATCTCGACATCGAACAAGCGCAGCGTGCCGGCCCAACTCGTCACGAAGGCGACCACGATTGCCAGGCTGATGAGGGTCATCATCGCCGGCTGTCGCTGTGCGAGCTCGCCGCGAGCCCCCCGGAGGAAGACCAGGCCGCCGTACACGAAGACGATCGTTCCCAGGATCGGCGGAATGAACGCGGAGCCCGGGAATGTCGGCGCGCCATAGCCGAACCACTGCTGCGGGTCGCCGCTCCAGATGACGACGGGGAACGTCAGTGCCAGGCTCAGCCAGAACTTGTCGCGAAACATCGCGACCGAATGGCCTTCGTGGCGG
>JBDTQY010000189.1:0-4348 GCA_039931955.1 Chloroflexota bacterium | reverse complement strand
ACCTCCAGACTCGCTGGCTGGAAGAGGCATCCGTCGACGCCGTCGACCTGGCGTCGATCGGCGGCGTCCGCATCGTGGCAGACCCGCGGATCGTCGACCTCCTCCGCGACGCCGGCGCCACGCTCGTCGAGGTGGGTGGCCCGTTCCGGCGGACGATCGGCGTGCAGCTCGGGGTGCCGGAAGCCTGGCTGGCGTTCCTGGAATCGCCGGCCGCCCGGCGCCAGCCGGGCTAGACGAGGCGGCGCGGGATCCGCTCGTCCAGGCCTCGGTCGAAGAACGCGTCACCATCGAGCCGGACTCGAAGGTCCATGACCATGCGGAAGGCTCCCGCATCGGACGACGTGGTCGCATCGACGTCAACCTCAACGCGGTGACCGTCCCGCTCGAGCACGTACCGAACAGCGCTCGTCATGTTCGCCACTGCGGGTGCCTGGTCCGAGGCGGCCAGATCGTGGGACTCGGCGCTATACAGCCGCCCGCCGTCCTCGAGGACCGTCTCGCCGCCGTCGTGGGTCGAGACCGTCGTGGTTCCGGCAAGGACATCCTCGGTCACCTGCCATCGCGGCGAATCATCCCGGCCCCCGCCCACCTCGTCGAGATCAGGGAGCGTGGTCAGGAAGCTCGGAACCTCGGCATCGTCATCCGCGGGAGCGAGCGGCAGTTCGAGCCGGGAGCCGCCACGGTCGAGAGCGCTCGGCCCCTGGTGAATGGTCAGCGACCCGGACTCCGGAGAGGGCCAGATGACGGGCCACAATGACGATCCGACGGACAGCCCGATGCGATGGCCGGCCGCGAACCGATAGCCCGCTGAACGGAGAGCGACGCGGACCAGTTCAGGCCGGCCCGGCACCATCGGTTCCGGCTTGGTGTGTCCGTTCCGGTGCGTCAGGTTGAGGATGCCCATCGAAACCTGGCTTGACGTCCCATCCGGTGCCACGTCGGACAGGCGGACTACCAGCGTTGCGACGGTCATCGACGACGAGACCTCGAGCGTGGCGACGGCTGGCCCCAGGACAGCCAGTGGTTCGTCGAGGGGTCTTGAGATGAAGACTGGAAGGCCGACTTCGTCGCGCCGAATATCCCGGGCCAGGCCGTTCGGGGCACTGCCGGCTCCCCACGAAAGCCCGCCCGAGGTGCCGACGGTTGCCCGGTGGGCGAAGGTCTCGGCCCCCCATGCCGTCGCCGGTTGTGCGTCCAGGGCACCGCGCAGCGACTGCTCACCACCCGACAGCCAGAATGTCGCATTCCCGCCTGCTGACGGACCGTATGCACGGGCGGCGCGCCAGCTGCCCGGCCAACCAACCGGGAACGCCTCGGGAGCCGCGTAGTCGCGCTGGAACCAGGTCAGCCCCGGCTCATCCATCGCCCCGTTCTGCTCTTCCTTGAGCCAGAAGTCGAAGAAGCGGACGAACTCGTGGAGCCAGTCGAGGTTTGGTCCCGGGTAGCCCTCATCGGGGAAGGTGTGGACCCAGTTCCCGACGATGGCCCGTCTGGGTGCCGTGCACCGATCGAGCATTCGGAAGACGGGGTCGATGTAGGAGTCCATCCAGCCGCCGAACATGAGGATCGCGGCCTCGATCTCCTCGTACGCGGGGGCCAGCGAGCCCTGTCGCCAGTACGGTCCGTCGACCTGGTTGGCCAGCCACGGCACCATCCAGATGGGCGTGGCTTCGAGGCGCTCGCGCCAGGCTGCCTGCCAGTCCTCGCCGGGGCGAGCCGGGAGCGCTGGCAGGGCATTCGTGCCGACCTGGCTGACCGCGTACTGGGTGAGCTCCGAGGCGGTCACGCAGCCTCCAGGCGCGGGAGCCTGACCGATCGTATCGGCAGCGGTATCAGCCTGATCCTCTATTCGATGCCGTATTTCGTGATCGGCATGCCGCTGATCCTGATCTTCGCCGCGCGTCTTGGATGGTTCCCGACATCGGGCATGCTGACCGTCGGAGCCAGTTACGGGTCGTTCGTGGACCAACTCATCGACTTCGGGCGACACCTTGCCCTACCCCTGGCGACGGTGAGCCTCGGCCTGATCGGCTCCTACTCGATCCTCATGCGCTCGTCCATCATTGAGACACGCGCCGAGGACTACGTGACCACTGCCCGTGCCAAGGGCCTGACCGACGATCAGGTTCTCGCCCGCCACGCATTCCCGAACGCGATGCTGCCGATGGTGACGATCATCGCCATCAATCTCGGCTACGTCGTCGCCGGAGCCATCACCGCCGAGGTCGTATTCAACTGGCCGGGACTTGGGACCCTCACCGTGGACGCGCTCAGTGCCCGCGACTACCCGGTCCTGCAGGGCGTCTTCCTGCTCCTGTCCGTCACGGTCGTGCTCGCTAACCTGGCTGCGGACCTCGTCTACGCCTTCCTTGATCCGCGAGTCCGGTCGTGACGTCGGCACCGGGAGCAGCCCCGATCCAGAGTCTGTCCGCCGAGCGATGGCGCCTCCGCGCCCAGAACCTGCGGGGCCTCGTGCGCCGCTTCGCAGCCCGTCGGGATGGCGTGATCGGGTTCGTCATCCTGGCCGCGTTCGGGATCGTGGCCATCGCTCCGGATCTGTTCGTTGGGCCGCTCCAGACCGCAACGACCGCGACGGGCCACTCGCTGGAGGCACCATCGACGACCCACCTCCTGGGAACCGATGAGCTTGGTCGCGACATTCTCAACCTGACCCTCCACGGCGCCCGGATCTCGATGTTCATCGGGCTCCTGGCAACCGCCATCACGATCGTCTTCGGGGCGGTCATCGGGATCGTTGCTGGGTTCAGCGGAGGCAGGACGGACAGCGCCCTCATGCGCCTGACGGACTTCTTTCTCGTTCTTCCGACCTTCGTCCTCGCGATCATTCTGGCGCCCGTCATCCTCGATATCGTCGGCACTGGGGCAGAGATCTTCGGGATCAGAGCGACGCTCCTGGTCATCATCGTGGTGATCGGGATCACGTCGTGGGCAACCACGGCCCGCATCATTCGGTCACAGACGCTCTCGATTCGGGAGCGGATGTTCGTCGATCGTGCCCGGGTCATCGGCGCCGGGCCGGGGCGCATCATGCGGCGCCATGTCTTCCCGAATGTCGTCAACCTGATCGTCGCCCAGGCCGTCATCACCTTCGCCCTCGCGGTCTTCACCGAGACGACCCTGTCGTTCATCGGGCTCGGCGATCCCTTCGCGCCGTCGTGGGGCCAGATCCTCAACGCCGCGCAGTCATCGGGGGCGCCGGGCCTGGAGGCCTGGTGGTACATCGCGCCGCCGGCGGTCTGCGTGGTCCTGGTGGTACTCGCCTTCACGCTGGTCGGCAACGCCCTCGACGACATCCTGAATCCGAAGATGCGAGGGCGGCGATGACCGCTCCGGAACCCATCGCCCGGCGTCCGCATGTCCTGCCGAAGCTCGCCGACCCCTCGGCGCCACTGCTCGTCGTCGAAAACCTGACCACGACGTTTCGGCTCGAGAGTTCATCGATCAGCGCCGTGGATGGCGTGAGTTTCCGCCTCAACGATGGGGAGGCGCTCGGTATTGCCGGCGAATCCGGCTGTGGCAAGACGACGACGGCACTGTCGCTCGTGCGTCTCCTGCCGTCGAATGGTCGGATTGCCGGGGGGAGCGTGAAGTTCCACGGTACCGATCTCGTCACGAAGTCCGACAAGGCGCTCCTTCGATACCGATGGCGCGAGATCAGCATCGTCTTCCAGGGGGCAATGAACGCCCTCAATCCGGTCCAGCGGATCAGGGACCAGATCGGCGAACCGATCGAACTGCGCCTCGGGGCGTCGCGGGACGATGCCCGAGCGCGCGCCGGGGAACTCCTCGAGTTGGTCGGCATTCCGGTGCAGCGGGGCCAGGCCTATCCGCACGAACTGTCGGGCGGCATGCGGCAGCGGGCGATGATCGCGATGGCCCTTGCCTGCGATCCCAAGATCATGATCGGCGACGAGCCGACCACGGCGCTCGACGTGATGGTCCAGGCGCAGATCCTGGAGTTGCTGGAGCGCCTGCGCCGTGACCTGGGCCTTGCCCTCATCCTCATCACTCACGACCTCTCGGTGATCGCCGAGACCTGCGAGCGCGTCATGGTCATGTACGCCGGCCGCGTGGCGGAAGAAGGTCCCGTGCGCCGCATCTTCACGGCGCCGCGTCACCCGTACACGACAAGGCTGCTGAGCGCCTTTCCCGATATCCGCAACGATCGGAGATCGCTTGAGACGATCCCCGGGCTGCCGCCGGACCTTCGTGATCCCCCGGCGGGCTGTCGCTTCCACCCGAGGTGTCCGGTGGCGATGGCGGTCTGTCACGAGGTGGTCCCACCCGAGGTGGTCTTTCCGGATGGCGTGCGTGTCGCCTGCCACCT
>JBDTQY010000188.1:0-2673 GCA_039931955.1 Chloroflexota bacterium | reverse complement strand
GCATCCCGCCGGCACGGCCGGCGGCGTCCCGGCGACGGCCGAGATGATCAGTGGCCGCTCCCTGCCGGTCGTGGGAGCGGGCTCATGACCGAGCTTCTCCGCCTGACTGGTCTCGAGGTCCACTTTCCGGTCCGGGGCGGCATCATCGATCAGCTCGCTCGCCGCTCCAAGGGTGCCGTACGGGCGGTGGACGGGATCGATCTGGCGATTGCCAAGGGAGAGGTCCTGGCGCTGGTGGGGGAGTCCGGGTCCGGGAAGACGACCACCGGACGGGTCATCGTCAAGCTGACCCGCCAGACCGCAGGGTCGGTCCATTTCGATGGCGATGATGTGTCGGATTTGTGGGGGACGAAGGCGCTCCGGTCCTACCGACGGCGGGTCCAGGTGATCTTCCAGGACCCCTACGAGACGCTCAATCCGAAACAGTCGGTCCATGACTTCGTCGCCGAGCCGCTGGAGGTGAACAACCTCGCTCCGCGGGCAGCCGATCGGGAGGCGCAGGTGCGCGCGGCGCTCGAGGCATCCGGGCTGCCGGCCGACTTCGCGTTCCGCTACCCACACGAGTTGTCAGGCGGTCAGCGGCAACGCGTGGTCATTGCTGGCGCGCTGGCCATGGGGCCGGACCTGGTGGTCGCCGATGAGCCGGTTTCGATGCTGGATGTTTCCATCCGGACCGAGCTGCTGCGGCTGATGCTGGATCTGCGCAAGGAGCGTGGCCTGACGTATCTGTTCATCACTCACGATCTGTCGCTCGCCTGGGTCATCGCGGACCGGATCGCGGTCATGTACCTCGGCAAGATCATGGAGATTGGCCCGGCCGACGCCGTGATCCGGCACGCCCGTCACCCGTACACGGCCGCCCTGGTCTCCGTGGCACCATCACCCGACCCGCTCGAGGTCGGCGGTGATCGCCAGCGGACCATCCTGGTCGGCGAGACCCCCGACGCGGCTCGAATTCCCACGGGCTGTCGCTTCCACCCACGATGCCCGCTGGCCTTCGACCGCTGCCGAACCGAGGAGCCGCCACTGTTCGACGTCGGCGACGGACAGTCCGCGGCATGCTGGCTGGCGGAGGGCGGACGCGAGCTACCCGTGCTGCCGCCGTCCGAACCAGTCGGCTAGGTCGCCGATCGCCGCTCGGGCTCCTCCGCGGACAGCGTCCGGAAGCCGAGCCAGCCGACCACGGCCCCCACGAACGGGGCGGTCAGGTAGATCCAGATCTTCGCGAAGTCCATCGACACGATGGCCGGGCCGAGGGCTCGGGCTGGGTTGACCGAGGCACCACTGAACGGGATTCCGATGGCATGGATGGTCAGGAGCGTCAGGGGGATCACCAGAAAGGCGTGACCCGCGTCCTTCTTCGTGACGGTCAGGATCACGGCTACGAAGATGGCTGTGAGGACCACCTCGACGAGGAACGCCCCGCCATCACTGACGCCGGGCATGTTCTTGGTTCCCGCGACCACACCCTGATCGGACAGGGCAAGGATCAGCGCCGACGCCCCCACGGCGCCGAGCACCTGGGCGACCACGTACCCGATGGCACCCATCAGGTCGATCCGTCCGTCGAGTAGCGCTCCGAGGGTCACGGCCGGGTTGTAGTGCCAACTGGATGCGTGTCCAGTGACGGCGATGGCTGCCATCAGCCCAAGCCCGAACCCGATCGGCACGACCACCAGGAGCGGCGATCCCGGAACCGCCCCAACGGCCAGGATCGCCATGGATCCCATACCGACCAGGATGAACGTGCCGATGGCCTCGCCCAGTAGTTTTCGCGTGTCCATGGTCCCTCCTCCAGCCGCCCGGATGGGCGGTCGCCGCATCATACCGACCCGTCGGGTTCCTTTGGAGCCTCGAAGGGCCCACGCCGCCCGAGCGCGGCTCGCAGGAGCACGGCGTCACGCCAGACACGGCACAGAACATCCACCAGTTCAAGCCGGTCGATGGCCGTGGACAATGCCGCCGCGAGCGCGGGCCCGGCGGCCGACGCCGAAGCAGATCCCACCGAAACGGCTCCGTGTCGCTCCAGGAGCACGGGCGCGTTCTTCACTCCCCATCGCTCGGAACGGGACGACAGGCAGGTGATAGGCCGTTTCGGGGAGGGCCAGCGGATCCGGAGCCTCGCCGGCCAGCGCCAGAGCCGCCGGGCCGTGCCGGAATTACGGCACGCGGGAACCGGACGGTTCTTCAGGCCGCGATGCGAACCTCACTCGACTCGGGATCCGCGGTGGTCCAGGCGACGAGGCACTCATCGCACCGAATCGTTCCGGGCAGGGGGAGATCGATGGCAATTGGCTGGTCGCACGCGGGGCAATCGATGTGCGTCATGGGCAGAGCCTCGCCGAACGCTGTGCCAGCTTGCGTGGCACGATGGCCACAACGCTGCACGAGGAGCTCGGAAATGGCCGCACCATCGCCTTCGGCCCCGGTGATCGAGGTCGTAGACCTGCGCAAACGATATGGGCGCGTCAACGCCCTCAACGGCCTGACCATGACCGTGCAGCGCGGCGAGATCTTCGGCTTCCTCGGTCCGAACGGAGCGGGCAAGACGACCGCCGTCAAGCTCCTCCTCGGTCTGGCACGGCCGAGTGGCGGAGGCGGACTCCTGCTCGGCCGACCAATCGGTGACCGCGAGGCCAGGCGCCGAGTCGGTTACCTACCCGAACTCTTCCG
>JBDTQY010000187.1:0-1878 GCA_039931955.1 Chloroflexota bacterium | reverse complement strand
TCGACAGGTCGGCCGTCGGAACGGACTCGTATCTCGGCGAATTCGGGATGAACCTGGCGAAAGCCGCCCGCTCCGTCGCCATTCCGTCACTGGAGATCGACCAGCCAGACTGCCGCCGGGCGATGCACTCCTCTTCCGTCGGGCCGATTGATGAGGGTCAACTCTTCTACCTCGAGTCGCGTGGGATCGCGCCGGATGACGCCCGCAAGTTCATCGTCCTGGGGTTCCTCGAGCCGGTCGTTGCCCGCGTTCCGCTCGAGGCGACGCAGGAGCGCCTGCGGCAGCTCCTCGATTCGAAGTGGGCCGCAGGTCGTGCGGCCGATTCGTCTGGTGCGGTCCGCGCCGGCGCGGCCGTCTGACCGCGCCCGGTACCGTGCGGCGTATCGATCTTCTCGCGCTGGCCGATGTCCCGGAGGGGACCATGCAGATGGCCTGGGTGGACGGCACGGACCAGGTCATCGTGGTCCACACCAACGGGATCGTCCGGGCTCTCCAGGGGATCTGCACTCACGAGTACTTCGAGCTGGACAAGGGGTTTCTGACCGGCGGCGGAAGTGCCGGCCCGGATGGGGCGCCGGTGGGTACCCTGACCTGCGCCCTGCACCTGTCACGCTTTGATCTCGCCGATGGCGAGGCGCTCGACCCACCCGCCGAGCTGCCGCTGGCGGTCTACGACGTCGTCATTGATGGCGGACGCGTCTTCATCGACATCCCGGACGGCCCGCTGCCTGTCAACGAGTAGGCGGGCAGCACCTCGTTCGAGCGGCCCTGCCTAGGGACCTAGCGTCAGCACTGAAGAGACCGACGAACCAACCGCTGCCGAGCTGAACGGCAACGGGATCGTCTGTCCCGTGGCCCAGCGATCGATCAGGTCACCGTAATGTCGATCGAACGGGTTGCCGCTCTGGCCCGTCGTGATGACGATCCGAGCCGCATCCTGCGCCGACATGTCGATCGTCAGGCGGTACGATGGGCCGTTGGACACGCTGAACAGTGACCCGAGTCCTGCGGGGACGAACGTCGGATCCTCCGCGTCCGGGTAGGCTCTCCAGGTCCGGTAGTAGTTGTTCTGAACGGCTCCCGCCGCGCCGCCAACCGGGCGAGCTCCCGAGTTGAAGTACCACTCGAGCGGGCCGATCCCTGACGTACCAAGCGACTGCTCGAGGAAATTGACCGTGTGGATCCGGCCCCAGGTCCACCGCGCCGGTGGCCCGACGTCTGCACGGAGCTGCGCGGCAGCGTCATCCAGCGCGCTCGCGAGGATTTCCTTGTGGTGTTCGATTGACGGGCTGCTGATGTCGTCCCACCAGCGACTCGTCGTGTCTCGAAGCACGCTGATCAGTCCCGCCCACGACGCTCCGGTACCCACGTAGTCTTTGGCCACGGGCCCGAGCTCGTCGTCAAAGATCGCCCGCGAGAGCACGAATTCGGCGCTCATGTACGCGGCGCAGCCGACAGAATCGACATCGCAGCGGCGATCCCATGATCGGATCCGCTCCAGGAGCAGCCGGCCATCCGCGGTCACGGGCTCCGCGTCCGCAAGGAGCGGGATGACCTGATCGGCCCGTGGGACGAGGCTATCCATCTGGATCGCCCGCATGTCGGCCGGCGTAACGTGCCCGGCCGCGGCCGTCAGCAGATCGGTGATGCGCTGTGCGCGGTAGCCTGGATCCCAGTCATCCGCAACGAAATACGGATAATCGCCGTCGACGGCCGCGTTGTTGGCCGTGACGATGAATCCGCTCGGCGGGTCGTACTGCCACGGCAGATCGTCGAAGGGGATGTAGCCGGTCCAGTCCTCTGAACCGGAGGAGCCGTCCCGAACCCGGTCCCCAGTCCTCTCGCCGGCGCGGATCGGGATCAGGCCAGGGAGCTGGT
>JBDTQY010000186.1:0-1743 GCA_039931955.1 Chloroflexota bacterium | reverse complement strand
CCCGAGGAAGCGGAATCGCTCGCCACGATCCTCGCAGACCATCGCGCCCTGATCGAGCCGAATGCAACCCAGTGGCAGCACCCTGGGTTCATGGCCTACTTCCCGACATCCGGGTCCGCCGCAGGGATCGTCGGCGAGCTGCTCATGACGGCCCTCGGCCAGAACACGATGCTGTGGCGCACGTCCCCGATCGGGACGGAGCTGGAGCAGGTCGTGGTGGGCTGGCTGCGCGAGGCATTCGGCCTCCCAGTCGATTTCGACGGGTTCCTCACGGACACGGCCTCGACTTCGAGCCTCATCGCCCTCGGGGCGGCGCGCGAAGCTGCCGGTCTCGATGCCGCCGCGCTCGGCCTGGCCGCGCGTCCCGACCTCGGCGCGCCCCGTATCTACGCCTCCGAGGAGGCGCACTCGTCCATCGAAAAGGCCGCCATGAGCCTCGGGATCGGGCGTGCGAACGTCGTCCGTGTCCCGACGGACGAGGCGTTCCGGATGCGTCCGGAGGCACTCGACGCGGCCATCCGCGCTGATCTCGCGACGGGCCACCGACCGATCGCCATCGTCGCCACGCTCGGGACGACATCGTCGACGTCGATGGATCCGATCGGACCGATCGCGGATATCGCCAAGTTGCATGATCTTTGGCTGCATGTCGATGCCGCTTACGCGGGCGTCGTGGCGCTCCTGCCCGAACGTCGGCCGGAGTTCGCCGGCTGGGAGCGGGCCGATTCGGTCGTCGTCAATCCACACAAGTGGCTCTTCACGCCGATCGACGCGTCACTGCTCCTCACGCGGCGCATGGACCAGCTCCGTGACGCCTTCAGCCTCGTTCCCGAGTACCTCCGGACGCTCGACACCGCCTCGCCGGTGCGCGACGTCAACGAGTACACGCCGCAGCTGGGCCGCCGGTTCCGTGCGCTGAAGCTGTGGGTGCTGCTTCGCTGGTTCGGCCTGGAAGGATTGCGCCGCAGGATCCGCCATCACCTGGAGCAGGCAGCCGAGCTGGCTGCGTGGGTGGACGCCGACCCCCGTTTCGAGCGTCTCGCGCCGGTGCCCTTCTCCACGATCTGCCTCCGGTTTGTCCCGTCGCGGCAGGCAGACGAGCCGGATGGTGCCTACGAGACCCGGACCGACCAGCTCAACTCGCTCCTTCTGGAGGCGGTCAATCGCACCGGCGAGGTCTTCCTCTCCCACACGCGCCTCCGCGGCCGGTTCGCCATCCGGGTCGCGCTCGGCCAGATCCGGACCGAGGATCACCACGTGAGACGTGCCTGGGAGCTCCTGCAGCGAGAGGCAGGCCGGCTCGACTGAGCGGGACCTGTGCGACCGGCTCGACTGAGCGGGACCTCCCATCCGGAACGGCTCCGGCGCTAGACTCGTCGCAACGCCGCAGCGAACGCCTCCGAGGAGACACACCATGGCCGTCATGCCCAGAACCGACCTCCAGATGATCATCGATGGGGAGGCCGTTGGGTCCGAGTCGGGCGCCTGGCTCGACGTGCGGTCACCCGCCACGGGCGAGATCGTCGGGCGCGTGCCGAGCGGGACCGCTGCCGACGTGGATCGGGCCGTGGCAGCCGCGCGGGCGGCGTTCAACGACGGTCGCTGGGCCCGACTGTTGCCGGCAGAGCGGGCGACCGCCCTCAATCGCCTGGCCGACCTGATCGACGAGCGCGCCGACGATCTGGCGCGACTGGAGACGCTCCAGACTGGCTCCGCCTACAAGCTGCGGCGTGACTCGGACCT
>JBDTQY010000185.1:0-3389 GCA_039931955.1 Chloroflexota bacterium | reverse complement strand
AGAAGGAACAGCTCGGACTGGGTCATGCGGTGCTCATGGCAAAGGACCTCATCGGCCACGAGCCGTTCGCGATCCTGCTTCCCGACGACGTGATCATCAGCGAACGGCCCGCCATCGGCCAGTTGATCCACGCCTATCAGCAGACCAACAGCTCCATCCTTGCCGTGGCCGAGGTCGACCCGAACGAGACACACCGCTACGGGATCGTGGGGACGACCGGCGAACCCGACAGCATGGACCCGCGCCTCCACCAGGCATCGAGCGTGGTTGAGAAGCCCCAGGCCGGTTCCGCGCCATCCAACCTCGCCATTATCGGCAGGTATGTTCTGACGCCGAAGATCTTCGACAAGCTCGAGCAGACGAAGCGCGGTTCGGGCGGCGAGATTCAGCTCACCGATGCGATCCAGGCGCTCATGGAGGAGCAGTCCGTGTACGCCTATGAATTCGAAGGCGCGCGCTACGACGCGGGCACCACCATGGGCTGGCTCAAAGCCACAGTAGATCTGGCCCTCGAGCGGCCCGAATTGGCCAAGGAACTCCGGGCCCACCTTCGGACGCTCGAACTCGACGACTGACAGACGTCACCGTGGCCGGCGAGTCCTCGTCGTACGCTACGATCGGATCGCGCGAAAACGCGACGCTCCTCGGAGGCTCTCTTGGCGGACATTGGCACCGTCCTTGGCGGTCGATATCGACTGATCGAACTGCTCGGCCAGGGCGGCATGGCCACGATCTACCGCGCCCGCGATTCACAGCTGGAGCGTGATGTCGCGGTAAAACTCCTGCGCCCCGAGTACGGCCGCGACCCGGATTTCTTCGCCCGTTTCCGCCAGGAGGCGCAATCAGCCGCTTCGCTGAATTACCCCGGCGTGGTGGCCGTCTACGACTACGGCACGGATCCAGCCGGCCCGTTCATCGTGATGGAGCTCGTTGACGGCGAGGACCTCGGATCAATCATTCGTCGGACCGGGGCCCTGCCCGCACGCCAGGCTGCGCGACTGAGCTCGCAGATCGGTCGAGCCATCGCCGCCGCCCACTCCTCGGGCTTCGTTCATCGAGACATCAAGCCGAGCAACGTCATGGTGACCCGCGAGGGTCTGGTCAAAGTCACGGACTTCGGGATCGCCCGCGCCCTGGCTGAAGCGGCACTGACCCTGCCTGGCACGACGCTTGGATCGGTCCATTACTTCAGCCCGGAGCAGGCGCGAGGCGAGGTTGCCACGCAGGCCTCGGACATCTACAGCCTGGGGATCGTGCTCTACGAACTGCTGACGGGGCGCCGCCCGTGGGAGGGCGATTCCGCGGCGGCGATCGCGACGGCCCGCCTGACCGGGCCGGTCCCGAGTCCCTCCTCGGTCCGCAGCGGGGTGCCGCCGATCCTCGAGGCGATTGCTCGGAAGGCCATGGCCACCGCGGAGGAAGATCGATTTCCGTCCGCCGCCGCGATGGCCGACGCCCTGGACGCCTTTCTGGCGGATCGCCCCACGACCTCGAAAGCAGCCGGATCCGCCGCCGGAGCTGCCGGAGTTGCCGGAGCAGCCGGCGTGGCTTCCGCCGCCGGCCCGGTCGCAGGAGCTGGCGTTGCCGGTCTCAGTTCGGTCCCCCGGGGTCCCGGACTTGACGCCACGATCGCCGGTACGGCCCAGCCAAACCCCGGCGCGCGCCTCCCGTACGCCCCGGATGCCTACGCCGGTGCTGACGAGCGACCGAGCCCACGGCCCATGGGCGCTGGCCGCCGCCTCCCGGACGATGATCAGGAGCCCGACGGAGACGCGGGAACCAGCCCCTGGCTGTGGGTGGCCGGCCTTCTGGCGATCATCCTGCTCGGACTCGCGGCCTTCCTGGTGTTCCGCCTCATCAACACCGAGCCGACGCCCGGCCCGCAGCAGGTCCAGGTCCCGAGCCTGGTTGGCCTCTCATACGAAGAAGCCACGATCGAAGCGGAGAAGGTCGGACTCCAGGTCGTGCGGGCTGCGTTCGAGGCCAGCGACAAGGCGGACGGAACGGTCCTGTCCCAGGATCCGGTCGCCCTCTCCAGCGCGGACCGCGGCACCTCGATCAAGCTGACGCTCGCACGCGGTGACCAGCCTGTCCCTGTGCCCGACCTTCGAGGCAGGACGGAGAGCGAGGCCGTCAATCTCATTGCAGCAGCCACGCTCACCATCGGGACCCGCACCGAGGTGTTCGATACATTCATTCCCGCCGGTTCGGTTGTCTCCCAGGACCCGAGCCCAGGTCTCCTCGTGACGCAGCGCACCACCATCAACTACATCGTCTCGAAGGGCCCGGAGCCGACGCCAACGCCGTCTCCTTCACCAACGCCTTCCCCCACGCCCTCGCCAACCCCGGACCCGACGCCCACGCCGACGCCGGCACCCACGCCGGTTCCGACCGCCCCGCCCACGCCGGCGCCGACACCGGTCCCCACGCCGGTACCGACCGCCCCGCCCACACCGAACCCGACACCCCTGCCGATCTAGTTACGCGTCGGGCCCGCCCGGGCCCTGATCTGATCGCTGGGGCGAGTCAGCGGTCGAGTTCGCCGAACAGGGTTCGCCGGTCCCGCCAGGTATCCACGACGATGAGGTCCGATGACGGGCCAGCGGTCGCGGCCGAGCTATCGGGGGCACCTGCGAGGGTCGGGACCGCCTCACGATCCCGCACCAGCCCAACTGGAACGAAGCTTCGGCGTTGTACCGGTTCGACCGAGCTCGGGGGACTGACGACTTCCCGGCCGGACGCCGAGTCCTGGGCGCCGGCCGCTTCCCAGCAGCCGCGATGCTCGTCCCCGGCCAGCGGGAGTCGACGCCGGTCCAGCCCACAGAAGCCAACCTGGGCCGCGACACTGCGGCGGAAGCAGCGGCACGTCGAACAAGTGGTCGAGGATCGATGGCAGACCCAGCAGCGGGCCGTCTCCGCCTGGGGTGTGCCGCAGTGGGGGCACCGCCACATCGACATGCCGGCATGGTAGCTGCGACAAGCGCAGCCGTCGAGCCGGTCCTGCAGGACCTACGGAACGATGGTGATCGTCTTCCGGCTCGAGGTCGCGCCGAAATCGTTGGTTGCCACTTGGACGGTGGCCAGACCAGGTCCGAGTGTGACGCTCTTGGGCAGCGTCGTTGTAATGCTGGCTCGACCGTCGGCCCCCGTGATCGCGTCCTTCGAGATCGGCGGGATGCCGCGCAGGGTGAGCGTGAAGGTGACGGTCGCACCCTCAACGGGCCTGCCGTCCGGGTTCAGAACGCGGACATTGAGTTGCAGCGAAACCGGCAACGACGTCAGGTTGACACTCCGCCGCCGCGCCGGCAGCTACTCTCTGACCGTCGAGAACCTGACCAGCGGCGCCAGCAGCACGCGATCGAGCCGCCCGCTGGCAGCGCTGGCGGCAG
>JBDTQY010000184.1:0-12781 GCA_039931955.1 Chloroflexota bacterium | reverse complement strand
CGTGGCGACCCTCAGAGCTGTCCGCAGCGTTTACGACGGACCGATCCGCGTCGATGCCAACACGGGCTGGACACCTGAGGTCGCGCGAACCCTGCTTCCCGAACTGGTGGCCATCGGGGTCGAGCTCATCGAGCAGCCGTTTCCGGCCCGTCGTCTCGACTGGATGGCCGACCTGCAGCAGGTATCGGAGCTGCCGATCGTGGCCGACGAATCGTGTGTAACCGACGAGGACCTCGATGGCCTCGTTGGGATCGTGGCAGGGGTTAACGTGAAGCTCGCCAAGGTCGGCGGGCCAGGGCCCGCTGCGCGGATGCTGGCGCGCGCGCGTGATCTCGGGTTCCGTCGATTCCTCGGATGCATGGAGGAGACATCCGTGGTCATCGCCGCTTCGGCGGCCTGTGCGTCACTGGCCGATTGGGCGGACCTGGATGGTTGTCTCCTCCTGGCGGACGACCCCTTCGAGGGGCTTGTCCTCGGGCCTGATCACCGCTGGCAACTCGGGGACGCCCCGGGCCTGGGAGTGTCGCGCGCGTCCGCCTGACCCCTTGCCGGCCGGTTCCGGACGACGTGTGGATAACTTGGTGGACGATTTGGTGGAGAAGGCCCTACCGCGCGGGCGCCCCCGGACGTACTATGAGGATGTCGACAGGAACCTCGGGAGGGGGGTCGGTCGACCACCCAGTCCATTGGCTGCAGGCCACGGTCCAATTCGCCGTGCCTTGCGTTTGTCTCATCGCGCTCCAACGATGTCGGAGGTCACATATCGATGGTTCCGCGCCCCGCGCCCGAGGGAGCGCCGTCCGAAGAGGCGGTCGAATTCATCCGGTTCTGTTATCAACGTCGGAAGGTCGGTTGGCCCGAGCTGTACGACGAGATGTGCGGCGTCGCCGGGAAGGGTCTGTTCAAGGGCTGGGGTGCGGATGACCTCGCCACGCACGGCATCGGCTTCTCGCTGCACGAGATGCCGATGCTGGCGGCGATGGTGACCGATATCGTGGAGACGGACCGCCTACGCGCACGAGCAAGGGTGGCGGTCGAGGCTTAGGCGGACCGCGGCGTTCCGGGGCAATCTGCGCGGGCGCCGGTCCGGCCCGATCTGGCGTCAGGCCCGGATCTGGCGCCTCGACATCTCGCCCTCGATCTGGCGCTCGGCCTCGACGTACCGATCGATCTGCTCGCGCAGCTGGTTGGCCTCGGGTGTGTAGAGATGCACCTGCTGCTGAAGGATGTAACTGAGCCGTCGGCTCGTCATCCGAACGTGATCCAGGTTCTTCATCAGGACGAGCGGGTCCATCGATGCCAGGTCCGACGGGTGGTACATCTGCTGCATGCCCGCATTCTAGCGAGCGACGACCAATCCTCGCGGGAAGGCGCGGAGCTGGCGCGGAGCTGGCGCGGAGCTGGCGCGGAGCTGGCACGGAGCTGGCGTGCGTGGACACGGCCCCGACCCGGCGCCGTCTGCGAGCTAGAGTGACCGCAGGCGCGGCGGCCACGACCAGTCCACCGGGGATGCAGCTGCGCTGAGCGCCCGCCGCCGGCCGATCTCGGTGGCTCCAAGGACGAGGATGCGGTCGAGTTGCGTGGCGCGACCAGCTTCGGCGCCCCACAGCCGCGTCATCTTCCGGTTCGCCTGGACCTCGTCCAGTGCAACGCCGGCCAGCTTGTAGCCCTCGGGTGCAGCCGCCTCGGCCCAGATGTGCTCCGCGAGCCCTGTTCCGTTGCTGATCGCCCTCCCGCGGTCCATGGCCACGTCACCGATCACCATGACGATGACGGCGTCGTCGGTCAGCGAGCGCCGCAGGCCATGGAGAACCTCCCGCAGGAAGACCGTGTACGGCGCCCGGTGGTGGGCGTCGTCGAGCGCCGCATCGATGGCTCCGGCATCGAAGCCCAGGAACCACGTTCGAAGCCAGTTGTAGTAGCCGTACTTGACGACACGCAGATAGGGAGGCGAGGTCACCACAAGGCGGGCGCGATCCGGCAGACCGCGGGCCCGGAGAGCAGCCGCCGCGCGCGAGCCGGCGTCGCGGGCGTCGCCGAGCAACGAGATCCCGGCTGCCGATGGGAGGGGGGCCCTGAACAGGCGGTCCAGCTTGGCGCCGAGGCCCGCGAAGACATCGCGCTCGGCGGATCGAAAATTGGTCCGGGCCGCGTAGTCCCGGACGTACCGAGGCGCCATGCTGAAGGTGTTTGGCATGAGCTCCGACAGGTACGAGGCGCTCTTGCCGTGGAGGATGCCCGTGATCGCGGCCGCCAGGAATCGGTCCACGCGGTCGTCGAGATCAAGCGCGTCGCGAACGTAAAGCAGCTGCGCAAACGTCGTTCGGTGGAAGGCGACCACGACCTCGTCCGGGACGGGCTCGGGACCGCCCAAGGATGGATTCGAGCGGATGGCATCGGCCAGGCCCAGCCACTCGCTCGCGGCGCCGGGCCACGCCAGCCTGAGCCGGGTGAGCCTGGTTCGAGCCTCGGCTGGCGAGGCCGGCTCCACCTTGGCCGCAGTCAGGAGGTGGGCGAACGGATTGAGGTCATTGCCGACGCCGATTCGACCCTCTGCGCTGGCCTGGAGGGGCACCGTCCCACGTCCCGCGAAGGGGTCCAGGACGACATCTCCCGGCCGGGAATATCGAGCGATGAAGGCATGCGACAACGCTGCGGGGAAGCTGGCCAGGTACGAGCACATCGGATGGAGGGAATGGCCCCATAGGCGTTGCTGCACCTTCCACTCGGGCTCGATCGCAAGACGCGGCAGCGCCGTGGACAGCTCCAACTCGAGCTGATCCGGCGCTGCGACGAGCGCTCCTGCTGCTCTGACCATGGGCGGTTTGGGCTCCCGTCACCCGCGGTCGCACCGAGTACGCCCGTCGGGTCGGTGACCATAGCCGCTGCCCACCCCACGCTGTCAATAGGTCAAACGGCGCAATCGCGGAGGTACCGGATCCATCCGTGGCGCTTGGTTGGCGAGCGGCAACCCTCAGGCGAGCTCAGAAAGGAGCGTGTCGAGGACTTCGATCACGCGATCGACGTCATCGTTCGAGATGACGAGCGGCGGCTTGATCTTGAGGACGTCATGGGCGGGGCCGTCGGCGCTCAACAGGATCCCGTGGTCGAGGGCGCCTTGGACCACGGCTGTTGCGAGGTCCGTCGCGGGCTCCTGGGTCGTCCGATCCCGGACCAGTACGACGCCGATGAACAGGCCGAGGCCCCGGACCACGCCGATTGCCTCGTGGCGCGTCGCCAGTGAGCGCAGGCCGTCCATGAGCCGGCCCCCGGCGAGGACGGCGCGGGTGCGCAGGTCCTCGTCCTCGATGACATCGAGAACTGCCAGCCCGACCGCGGCAGAGACGGGGTTGCCGCCGAACGTGTTGAAGTACTCCATCCCGTTGGCGAAGGCGTCCGCCACGACCCTGGTCGTCACGACGGCTCCGAGCGGGTGTCCGTTGCCGAGGGGCTTGCCCATCGTCACGATATCGGGGAGCGCGTCATCGACCTCGAACGCCCACCAATGGCTGCCGACGCGCCCGAGTCCGACCTGCACCTCGTCCGCGATCGCCAGCGCTCCGGCCGCCTGCGCTGCCGCGAATGCACCGGACAGATAACCGGCCGGCGGGATGACCTGCCCAGCGGACCCCGGCGCCGATTCCGCGACGAACGCGCCGACCGGGCGACCGTCCGCCGCCGCGTTGGCGAGGACTACGCGCAGATCCGCGACATAGTCGCGCGAGACATCCGGCCCGCTGCCACGGTGCACCCCGCGATACGGGTCGGGGAGGGGAGCCACGTGGGTCGTCACGGGGCATCCGGCGCCACCTGGCCCATCGAACTTGTACGGGCTGATGTCCACCAGGCTCGTCGTGTTCCCGTGATACCCGGATTCGAGAACGGCCACGTCGCGCCGGCCGGTGGCAGCGCGCGCCATCCGCAGAGCGAGTTCGTTGGCCTCGCTGCCGGAGTTCACCAGGTGCACGACCTCCAGATGGGCCGGGAGCGTGGCCGCCAGTCGATCCCCATAGTCCAGGATCGCCGGGTGGAGGTACCGCGTATTGGTCTCCAGGACTGATTTCTGGCGAGCGGCGGCTTCCACGACGCGCGGATGCGCGTGGCCGACATGGGCGACGTTGTTGACCAGGTCCAGGTACGTTCGCCCGTCTGCGCCGTACAGGTAGGCACCACTGCCTCGGACGATGGTCAGCGGCGTGCGATAACTCAGCGAGAGATCGGACCCGAGGCGCCTGCGCCGCCGCTCAAGGAGATCATCCGTGCTCACAGCGACACCGCGCCCAGGACGCTGGCCCGAAGTTGCGATGGCGATTCGGCGTCGAGTCTTTCCAGCAGCGCCCAGGCCGGTTCCTCGGAGATCCGGAGATATGGATCCGGGGACAGGCGCGCCTGGTTGGCCGAGATTGCGACGCTCATGGCCACGCGAGCCATGATCAGCGAGGGCATCGCGTCGAGCTCGTCGGTAGTGAGCGGGCATGTTGCGACAAAGCCTGTGAGGACGGCCCCGATGACCGCCATCGGCTCTGTGCGGCCGAACGACGCGTAGGCACACGCGACGGCTGCCTCCTGGGCCGTGATCGAATGGACCATATCCCCGAAATCGAGCAGACCCAGCACCCGCGTCCCGGCGACATCGACCAGGACGTTGTGGTCGTTCGCATCGTTGTGGATCGGGCTGCGGCGCAGACTTCGGAGGCGTGGGATCAAGTCGAGGCGGAGACGGTAGAGGACGCGATCGAGCAGGTCGTGACGGGCCGTGTCATCGACATCGGGAATTCCGGCCGCGATGACAGCTCCGGCCCGCTGAACGTCCCACTGGAACGTGCGATGCGCCGCCGGATGGTCGAACGTGAGCAACGCGGTGGCGCTCCTGCCCATCGTGGCGCCTAGCTGAGGCCACAGGTCGGGCGATGGCTCGACGATTGATGCCAGCGTCCGGCCAGGGAGCCACATCAGCAGGCGTGCCCAGGGGGCACCGTGGTCGCCGAGCTGGACCAGCTTGCGCCCGTCGACGGCAGGGATGACTTGCTGGACTGGCACGCCCGCGCCGGACAGGTGGCGCATCGCCTGGTGCTGGCACTCGAGGAACGCCGGGTCCTCGGCCAGGTTGGCAATCTTGAAGACGTGGGTTGGTGCACCGCCTTCGCCCCGGACCACGAAGTTACGGTCCCGCTCGCTCGGCAGGTCCTCGAGTGCGCCGTGGAGGTCCCACCAGCGCTGGAGTGCGGCCGCGGCATCCCCGGTATTGATCTCAGGTCGAGATGTGATCCACGACGACTGGTCTGTCACCCATACAGGGTAGCGGCGTAGCTCCAGGCAACGCGGGCCAAGCCTTCGTGCGTAGACTGATCGCCTCGTCCCCGTAGCTCAGTGGACAGAGCAACCGCCTTCTAAGCGGAAGGTCGCAGGTTCAAATCCTGCCGGGGACGCCAGCCCCTGCCCTCAGCGGCTTGAATACGAGTGACCCCGTTACAGGTGCGCCGGACGCGTCTGCTCGCGAACTAGCCCGGATCTTGGGCGGGCGGGGACACCCTTCCTATCGGTAGCCGCCCTTCCCCTCTTTGCGTGCCAACTCCACGCGGCGCAGGTCGTCGGGGTTCAGTGTCGCTTGTCGTTTTCCGTCAACGTCCGGCGGCGGTGCGTCCCCGGGCGGCGGCCCCGGTAGCTGGCTGCCAAGGAACGACGCCAAGCGCCTGATCCCGGCACCAGCCAGGTCCGCCAGGAATTGCAGCGCCCCCATGCTGAGCCTCCTTCGAGCGTACGCAGGAATGGTCGGCGTCGGCAGCCGGCGAGTCAAGGGCCGACCGCGTTTCAGGGCCGGCCGGGTCTCGTGCACGTGAGCCGACCTGAGCCTGGTGTCCCATCAGCGATGGTTTGGCCGAGTCATTCACTCGCAGTGAGGCCGCCCAACCTCGCGAGGCTGCCCTTCAGTGGCTCGGGGCGCCCGCATCCCGGGGCACCAGTTTCCAGGCCATGATCGCACCAGCCGCGGTTGCCACGACGCCGACCACGATAGCCAGCTCGATGGACGTGGTCGCCAGGACGCCAGCAATGGCTGCGCCGATCGGCCAGCCCGCAAAGTTGAAGGCCATCGAGATGGCGAAGGCCCGGCCCATCCAGGCCGGGTCCGTTCGCCGCTGGCGCATCGTGAACATCGCCACATCCATGGGGCCGTTGAGGAGCCCAATGATGGCCATCGCCAGCAGGAGCGGTCCGAGGCCGGGGATCAGCAGCAGGGCAAGCGCAGGCACCAGGCCGATCATGGGGACCGCGAACAGGCGTGCCTCGCGGCCGCGCATGTCCATTCGCCCCGCCAGCAGCCCGGCTCCGACACCGGCGATGCCCTGAACAGCGAAGACGAGACCGACCGCGGTCTCGCCCAGCTGGAGGCGGTCCAGGACGAGGAGCGGCACGACAATCGAGACCATCCCGCCCCCAACGTTCAGGGTGGTGATCGAGAAGCCGATCGCGCGGAGGGAGCGATTTCGCCACGTGTACTGGAGGCCGAGCCACGCGTCCCGAAGCAGTCGTCCGCTCGTGGATCGCGCGGCAACGGGCTCCGGCACGGGTGCGAGGATGACCACGGAGATCGCCAGCAGTCCCGCGATGATCATGAGTGCCCCTGGCCCACCAAGCGTCCCGACCATCAGGGCCGCGAGTGGCGGTCCGATGATCGAGGCCACCACATAGCCGTTGGAGTCCACCGCATTCACCCGCTCCCAAAGGTTCGGCGGAACCATCAGCGGAAAGAGCGTCCGCATCCCGGTCGCCCCGAGCGGGCCCGTCAGCGATGAGATCGCGGCGATGACCACCAGAAGCCAGACCGGGAGTCGATCCGCGAAGGCCAGCGCAGCAATGAGCGCGAGGGTCCCGACCGCGATCAGGAGATCGATGCGGATGAGTCGTGTCCGGCCATGGCGATCCAGCAGCGCGCCACCGATCGGGCTGACCAGGAGCCCTGGCATCAGGCTGGCGAACGTCACGAGGCCAGCCACCGCCGGAGACCCGTAGTGGGTGAGCGTGAAGAGAACGAGGGCAACACCGACCATTGACTGCCCGATCCGGACAACCTGCATGCCGGCCAGCGCACGGGCAAGGAAAGGAACGGCAAGCAGCGCTCTATACGACGGAGTCGGTACCTCGCGGATGCCCGCGCGCTCCGCCGCGTCGAGCGCCGTATCCGCGGGCGGGAACTTGTCTGGGGGCATCAGGCGATCCTATCCGAGCGCAGTCCCGGCCAAGTGCGGTCTGCCAACGGGCCCATCCATACCCACCTGCAACCACGCCCAGCCCACGTAACCCATGGGTACTGCCCCGCTCCCGAACCGAAGTACGGCTTCCCCGGAGCGACGCCAAGCCCTACGTTCATACCAGCAACAAGCCGCACCGAACCCATCCTCCCTGGACGGGCCAACGTCGGCGAATGTCTTCTTGATCGAAAGGCGACCATGGCGATGGCCTCAATGGCAGTCAACGAACTTGGACCGATGCTCACCGCCACCGAAGTGGCCGACATGCTGCATCTCCACGTCAATACCGTGAAGCGACTCGGTGATCGCGGCGAACTCCCGTTCTACCGTGTGTGCAAGCGCGGCGACCGACGCTTCCGACTCCAGGACGTTCTCCGCTTCCTGACCCAGAACCGCTGACCCAACTCGCGGGCCACGCCCGCGAGTCTCAGCACTCGGGTAGTTCAGGCCGTCCGGAGGGCTTCCCCAAAGATTTCCAGACCCTCGGAAATCTCGGCGCGCGTAGCGTTGATTGGCGGGATCCAGCGAATCACCTGATGCTCCGCGCCGCACGACAGCACGAGCAGGCCCAGGTCCGCTGACGCAGAGACCAGGCGATCTGCCAGGGCGCCGTCTGCTGCCTTCGTCGCGCGATCGCTGACGAACTCCACGCCCACCATCAGACCGGGCCCCCGCACGTCGCCAATCCGCTCGTCCTCGGCCTTGAGCCGGTTCAGGCCGGCCGTCAATTCAGCACCCCGAGCCGCTGCGTTGGCAACGAGGCCCTCCTTCTCGATCGTGTCGAGGACCGCGATCGCTGCTGCGCAGGCAACCGGGTTTCCGCCGTAGGTGGAGCCGTGCGCCCCGCGTCCCCAGCGCTCCTGTAGTTCCCGCGACGTTGCGATTGCCGATAGTGGCAGCCCGTTGGCGATGGCCTTTGCGATGCAGACCACGTCTGGAACGATGCCCGCGTGCTCGAACGCCCACATGCGGCCGGTTCGCCCGTACCCGGTCTGGATCTCATCCGCGACCAGCAGGATCCCGTGCTCATTGCACAGCGCCCGAAGGCCCTGGAGGAAGGTAGTCGGGGCGGGCATATACCCGCCCTCGCCGAGGACCGGTTCGATGAAGATCGCAGCCACGGTGCTCGCCGGCGCCACACTCGTGAGCATGGACCTGAGCCGGGCAAGGGACGCCTCGCTCGCACGGGCCTCATCACCGTCGAACTCCCGCCAGACGGCAGGGAAGGGGGCGAAGTAGACCGATGGCACCATCGGGTCGTAGCCCCGCCGGTAGTTCGGTGAGGAGCTGGTCAGCGACGTGGCTCCGTAAGTCCGTCCATGGAAGGCACCCTGGAAGGCGATGATCGCCGGCCGCCCCGTGACCCGACGCGCCAGCTTCATGGCTCCGTCGATCGCCTCGGATCCGGAATTCAGGAGGAAGATCGAATCGATCGGGTCCGGCAGGGTCGATGCGAGACGATCGACGAATCGCACCACTGGCTCCGAGTAGCCGATGGCGCTCGTCGGCCCGATCAGCCGATCCACCTGGGCGTGGATCGCGGCGGTGACGGCCGGGTGCGCGTGGCCCAGGGCCGTAACGGCGATCCCGTTTGCGAAGTCGAGGTACGACTTGCCGCTGGTGTCGAACAGACGATGCCCGACGCCATGGCTCCATGAACGCTCGAAATACCGACCAAGGACCGGGGTCAGGTGGCCGCCGGCAAGCGCGGCGAGGTCAAGATTCACGGTGTCATCTGGCATGCCCGGAGTATAGGCGGGCACCACCGCTCGCCGGATTCCGACCGATGTCGCAGCGCAACCCCGCCGTGTCAGGGACGAAGGCGCCAGATGGTGGTTCCGCCAAAGTCGAGAACCCACACGTCGCCGAATGCACGCTCGGCCACGAAGGGATTGACCGCCTCGGGCAGGACGTACCTGGCGAGATAGGCACCGACGTTGAGGTCGAGAACGGTGATCGTTCCGGCACTGCCATCCGGGATCCACGCGTCGTTGCCAAATACCGTGCCATCCAGCGGTTGGACCCAGCCGTCGATGGCCGCTCCGAGTTCCCCTGTGGCCGGGTTCACGACCAGGACCGATCCGCCAGTACGACGGGCGATGACCAGTCGACCCGCCCCGTCGTCGGCGAACCAGGACGGACTCTTGCCAACATCGGAGCTATCGACGACGGCATTCGACGTCGGGTCGATCCGGCGGATTGACCCGTCTGCGTCGTCGCTCACCCAGACGCTCGAGGTCGTGACCGCGAGTCCCGAGCCCAGCCGGCCGATCGGGATGGACGCTGACACGGTGGCCGTCACAGGATCGACTCGAAGCAGCATGCCCGCGTCGCGGTCGACGACCCAAACCGACCCGAAGCCCGACTTCAGATCCCAGAGCTGGGGGCCAACCCCTTCGATCCGCCCCGTGACCTGCAATGTCAGCGGGTCGATGGCGAGGATCGTGCCTGATTTCAGCTCCGCCACCCAGATGCGCCCGTCGGGCCCGATGGCGATCCCGCACGGAGAACCGCCCACGGTGATGCGGTCCACGACCGAGTTGGTCGTCGGATCGATTCGGTCAACCTGCCCCGTCTGGATGCTCGTCACCCACGCAGACGTTGCGTTGGCGGCAAGGGCGCAGGGCGCCCGGTCCACTGGGATGGTGGCAGCGAGGTGGGCCCCGAGCAGCACGGGCCCATCCGTGGCAGCCGGGGTGCTGGACGGCGTCGCCGCCGACGTAGCCCCAGGCGTGGCGGTTTCAGGGGATGCCGGCGCCGTATTCCCGGGCGTCAGAGGTGCTCCGTTTCCACAGCCGAGCACCAGGCCGGTCAGTAGAGCAAGCTGCAACGCGAGGCGGCGCCGCGGCCGGAACGAGCCGGGGATGCGGATCGAGATCACGGGATGGCAGACCCGAGCGATGGACCTCGATGGCATGTTGAGCCTCCGCACGGAACGCGCTGCCGGTACACGGCCCCGGCATGATAGAACCTCTCCGGAGCGGTACGCCTCCGGGTACCTCGCCGCGCCTGCGTCGCCAGCAGTGGCATCATGCGGCCAGCGCCTGCCTACGCAATCCATCGAGGTTCCCGTGTCCATCGACTTTCGCCTGACCGACGAGAACCGTCTCGTCCAGCAGACCGTTCGTGACTTTGCCGAGAACGAGATCCTGCCCCACATCAAGGAGTGGGACGAGAAGGGCGAGGTCCACCGCGAGGTCTTCGATCGAATGGGCGCACTGGGTCTCCTCGGCGCGCCGATCTGGGAGCAGTGGGGTGGTTCCGGCATGGATTACCTCAGCTTCGCGATCATCTGTGAGGAGCTCGAGCGGGCCGACACGGCCTTCCGCGTCGTCCAGAGCGTGCATGTCGGGCTCAACTCGCTGACCCTGCAGCAGTGGGCGACCGAGGAGCAGCGCCAGCGCTGGCTCGTGCCCCAGGCTCGGGGAGAGAAACTGGCGACCTTCGGTCTGACCGAACCGGGGGTTGGCACGGACGCCGCGAGCCTGGCAACGACCGCGCGTCGCGACGGGGACTCGTATGTCCTCAACGGCTCCAAGATCTGGATCAGCCTGGCGGACGTGGCGGACCACTTCCTCGTGTTCGCCTCGGTCGACCGGTCGAAGAAGCACAAGGGCGTGACGGCCTTCCTGCTCGAGCGCGGCATGAAGGGACTGTCCACCGGGACGTTGCACGGGAAGCTCGGGATCCGTGCCGGCAACACCGGCCTCATCAACATGGACGACGTGCGGGTCCCGGTAGAGCACCGGATCGGCGAGGAGGGCGAGGGCTTCATCATCGCCATGAGCGCCATCGACCAGGGTCGCTTCACGGTTGCAGCGGGCAACGTGGGCCTCGCCCAGGCCTGCCTGGATGCATCGCTCAAGTACGCCCACGAGCGGGAGACGTTCGGCGAGGAGATCGGGCGCCATCAGCTGGTCAAGCAGATGCTCGCCAAGATGGTCGCCGGTATCGAGGCCGGGAGGCTCCTCGTCTGGCGGGCCGGGTTCCTGAAGAACCACGGCGTTCGCAACACCCGCGAAACGTCGCTCGCCAAGTGGCACGCAACCGATCACGCGGTTGCAAGCGCACTCGATGCGATCCAGATCCATGGCGCCAATGGGTACTCGAATGAGTTCCCCGTCGAGCGTTACCTCCGCAATTCAAAGGCGGCAGTCATCTACGAGGGGACGAGTCAGCTTCACACCCTGATCCAGGCCGACTACGCCCTCGGCTACCGCGAGGACCGGCCGATCCGTTGCGAGCCGCAACCCGCCCAGGGATTCGAGCGCCTTCCCGGCTCCGTCGCCGCCGGCACCGGCCGCGCCTGATCTCGGCCCCCACCACAAGCCCGCCGGTCCATGGAAAGCGAGGCAGGTCGGTTCAGCGCGTCAGTGATCCGGACGCTCGCCACGCTCACGTCGGCGTTCGTCCCAAGCGCTGACGCTCAGCTGGTGGGACCGCTAGCCGCGCAGGCACTCGTCCGCGCCGCGGATCCCGCCCAGGTCATGCAGCTCCGGCTGGTGCTGCGACTGCTCGAGAACCCACTCGTCAATCTCGTCACCGCGGGCACGCCGTCCGGAATCAGCGCCATGGCTCCTGCAACTCGCGAGCGGCTGCTCCTGCGCTGGGCGCACTCGCCAATCGCCCTGAAGCGCACCGCCTTCCAGGGACTCCGCAAGCTCGTCTCGTTCCTCGCCTACAGCGCGCCTGGAGCGGATGGGCGCAACCAGCTGCTTGAGGCGATCGGCTACGAGACGGACAGCCCCCGCGTTGCGACAGAGCTCGCGGCGGTACACCCGACGGTCGTGGATCGATCTCCATCGTCTGAGCCGGTCACGCTCGAGGCCGATGTGATCGTGGTCGGCTCAGGGGCCGGTGGCGGCGTCATGGCCGCGGAATTGGCGGCAGCCGGTCGCTCCGTGGTGGTCCTCGAGGCGGGTCCGGCCGTGGACGAGTCGACGATGCCCCGCACCGAGCTGGACGCGTTCTCGCGCTTGTACCTCAATCACGGGCTGCTCTCGACCTGGGACGCGTCGATCAGCATGCTCGCCGGCTCGGGCGTCGGAGGCGGCACGCTCGTCAACTGGATGACCTGCATCGACGCCCCCCGAGAGGTCCGGGCCGAGTGGGCACACGACCACGGCCTTGACGGCGTTGATGGCGCCGAATGGGATGCCGACGTGTCCCATCTCGAAGCGGAGCTGGACGTCACAGCCAGCCCCGCCATTCCACCGAAAGATGCCGTGATCCTGCGGGGAGCCGAAGCACTCGGTTGGGAGGCTGCCCCGATTCGGCGTAACGCCGCCGCCTGCGACGACTGCGGCAGTTGTCCGTTCGGCTGCCCTCGAGGAACCAAGCTGGGTGGCCTCCGCGTCCATCTGCCCGCTGCCACGGCAGCGGGCGCGCGCATCGTGGACCGGGTTCGCGTCACTCGGCTCTTGATCAAGGACGGCGCGGTCGTCGGCGTCGAGGGCAATCTGCTGGTCGAGGATCCGGCGACGGGTATGCCCATTCTCACGTCGGCAGGGGACCCGACGGCTGCGCGCGTC
>JBDTQY010000183.1:0-14927 GCA_039931955.1 Chloroflexota bacterium | reverse complement strand
CGATCCCGGCGCCGCGAACGACATCCGACGATACTGACCGCGTGCCATTCCCGACCATCTTCGCCCCATGAACCGGCCCTATGTCCCGCAGCCGATCCTGGATGCGGCGCATGATCGCTCAGCCGCGCGGGCGGCACAGGAATGGACTCGAGCGGATGAGCTGCGCGACGAGATCGAGGCCGGCGGGTGGCGCGTCATCGATTCCGGAACCGACTTCCGTCTGGAGCCAGCCGTTCCGGCGGATCGTGTCGACAGCGGCCGCCTCCTGTTCGGGCACTCGTTGGCGGTTCCCAGCCGACTGGACGAGCCCTCAACAGCTCCAGCATCGGTGGTCGTGCTCCTGCCCCACCCGGGGACCCCGTTCGAGGCTCGAACACTCGATGGCCTGGTCGCGGCAAGTCCGCCGGGAATACACCATGTCGTCGTGGCGGAGGCCCCGACACCGGAACTGAGTGCGGCGCTGGAAGCCTTTGCCGGTGCGGTCGAGGTGGTGGGCACGTCAACCCGGATTGGTGCCGCTGCGCTGCGCAACATCGGGATCCGCCGAGCAACCGGGGAGATCGTCGTCCTTGTCGACGGTTTGATCGACCTCCTCGGGGACATCGTGAGCCCGCTCATCGACGCCCTCGCGGACCCGACCGTGGCGGTTGCCGGAGTGGACGGCCTGAGCACCGTCGACTTCAGCGCCTTCACACCCACCGGCGCAGGCGACGCAGCGACCGCTATTGGTGGCCCGATCATCGCCTTCCGTCGGGCAGATGCCCATGCTGTGGGCCCCATTGATGAAGCGTTCCATACGTCTGAGCTGGCCGATACCTGGTGGAGCCTGATGCTCAGGGAAGGGGAGGCGGGCTCGCAAGTCCGGGAAGCGGTCGTGCTTCCGGACCTGCCCATCATCCTCCGCGGTTCCGCCGTTTCGGGGGAGTTGGTCGATCGCGAGGCGCGGGCGGTGAGGCGCGAGCGGTACCGTCTCCTTCGTCGCTTCGCCGGGCACGAGGACCTGTTGGCCGGGGGCTGAGTTCACCGGATTGGATACGGATGATTCTCGCCCCTAACGGACACGGCCGTCGCATCGTTACCAGCGCCAAGGGGTCTCGGGTCACGCGCACCGTTCCCCCGGCGGTTGTGACCCGAGACCTCTACTGATTCGCACTCCATCCAATCTCCCTGCGATGACGCTCCATGGCACCGGGCATGGGCCCGCCTATACTCCGGCCATGCGCCGATTGATGCGTCTCGCAACGCTGCTGCTCGGGTTTTCGAGCACCCGCTATACGTCGCTCGTGCGTGCGGCACGCACCGTCCCGCTGGTCCAGCCGGTAGCGTTGCTGGATCCGGATGGAACGTATCGCGGACCGGCATGGTGGACACCCTGACCCAACGAAGGCCACGACATCGAAGGCGATCGCTGGTCTTCGCGATGGCCCTCGGTTTCATCCTGACGTACGGCCCCGCGGGCGCTCTCGGTCGGCCCGTGACCGCGGCTGCACCTCGGGACGAAGTGACGCTTTTCGGGACCCTCCCGTCGACCTTCGACCCGGGCCTCGGGAGCGACATCGGTTCGGCAGCCATCACGGCCCAACTGTTCGAGTCGATGACGGCCTTCGATCTGAGCCTGACGCTGCGCCCGGCCCTGGCCCGAGCCTGGGATATCTCCGGAGATGGTCGGCGGATCGTCTTTCATCTGCGCCACGGTCTGACGTTCTCCGATGGGTCTCCCTTGACCGCGGCGGACGTGGTCGGGAGCTGGCGGCGCATCATCGATCCAGACCGGCCATCGCAGCTGGCCTCTCTGTTCGTCGACGTTCGTGGGGCTGCGGATTACCTCTTCGGGCGCGACCGCAACCCTGACCACGTCGGACTCCATGAGGTCGACGGCGACGTCGTGGTTGATCTGGAACGCCCCGGGGCCGACTTCCCGTCGATTGTCTCCAGCCCCACCTTCGGGATCGTCCCGCCGGCCGTATGGCGCGATGGAGCGAACATCGATACAGAACCCGTTGCGACCAGCGGCGCGTACACGCTCGGCGTCGTCGATGCGTCTTCATTCACCCTGAACGGGAACCCTCACTACTGGGGTGGAATGCCCGCCATCAGAACCGTCACGATCCTGACCACGCTGGGAGGGCGTAGCCCGGTTGCCGCATTCGAGTCGGGGGACGTGGACTACGCTCGGATCAGTTCTTCGGACGCGTCCTGGATCCGCTATGACCAGGTACTCGGTCCCCAACTTCGCTCTGTCCCCGAACTCTCGCTCGTCTTCCTGGGTTTCACGACCGACAGGCCGCCGTTCGATGACATCCGCGTGCGGCAGGCCTTTGCGGCAGCCGTCGATTGGACGCGGATCGCGGACCTGGGTTCCAACCGGGGCGATGTGCCGGCACTCAGCATGGTCCCGCCGGGCATCAAGGACGGTGGAGGGAGGAACTGGATCCCGAGGCACGATCCCGCGCGAGCGCGTCAGCTCATGGCGGATGCCGGTTTCCCCGGCGGTGCCGGCTTCCCGGTCATTGCCTTCGCGCCTGACGGGGGTCCGGGAGAGGCCATCGCCGCGGACCTGAAGCGCGAGCTCGGCGTCAACGTGCTCCTCGAGGACCTGGTCGACCACTTCGGCCGACTTCATGACGCCCCCCCGTCGATGTGGACGCTGGGATGGATCGCCGACTATCCGGGCCCGAACGACTTCCTGGGCGTCCTGCTTGAAACAGGCAGCACGAACAACTACGGCCGATGGTCATCGTCTCGGTTCGACGCGGCTATCAACGATGCACTCATCACCCGCAGCTCCTCCGCGGCGCTGACCGCCTATGAGCGAGCCCTGGCTATCGTCCGTGACGAGGCGCCCGTGATCCCGCTCTCTCGAGGCGATGGATGGGCCCTTTCCCGCGATGGGCTTCTCGGCGCCGATGAGAACGGCCTCGGGATTCTGCGGATGGCCGGCCTGGGATGGCAGTGACCATGCGCAGCCGAGTCTGGCGAACCTTGCGAGCGCTGTTCGCTGGCGTGGTGCTGTCGGGTTCAATCCTGGGAACGAGCCCAGCGGTCGTCATGGCGGCGAGCCCAACCGTCAGCGCGCCGAAGGCGACGGTCGCCTTTCTCACATCGATCTCCTTCTCCGGTACGGCGACCCTGACGAATACCGTCAGCCGGGTGGAGTTGGTCCTTGATATCGAGGGTTCGACGCGATCCGTCATCGCCGAGGTGCCTACGGGCTCCCTGAGTGGAGGTCAGCAGCTCGCCTACACCTTCGAGACGCCCGCTGGGTCGCTCCTGCCGAACACTGACGTGACAGCCCGGTTCCGACTCGCCCTCGGCGATGGATCCACGTTGACCGGAGCACCGATCACGGTTCACTACAACGACACGCGCTTCCAATGGCAGACCCTGCGCGGTGAGTTCGTAACGGTCCACTGGGTCGAGGGCGGGGCCGCGTTCGGGCGCAAGGCTGGCAAGATCGCAGACGACGCCGTACGCAGCGTGAGCGAACTCCTCGGTGTCACCGAGCGAGATCCCATCGACTTCTTCGTGTACGCCGACAAGACCGCCTTCTACGACGTCATCGGGCCTGGTGCTCGAGAGAACGTCGGTGGAGAAGCGCATCCGGACATTCGAACCCTGTTTGCCAACATTGGGGCATCAGCGGTCAACGATCCCTGGGTCAGCATCGTCATCCCACATGAACTGACCCACCTCGTGTTCGACACGGCGGTGAGCAACCCGTACCACTATCCACCGCGTTGGCTCAACGAAGGGATCGCCGTCTACCTCTCCGAATCGTACGGCGCCGATGATCGGGCGGCCGTCCGCGCGGCCGCGGCAGCCGACAGCATCATGCCGCTCAGGGCTCTCGCGGACCAGTTCCCGACGTCTCGGGATCGGTTCTTCCTGGCCTACTCGGAGAGTGTCGCGGCTGTCGCCTACCTCGTCGATCGCTACGATCGTGATGCCATGGTCAGCCTGGTCCAGTCCTACGCGGGCGGGGTCTCGGACGACGAGGCGTTCCAGGCAGCCCTCGGCGTTGATGTTGCCGGCTTCGAGACCGCCTGGTTAGAAACCCTGGGCGTCTCGCTTCCGCAGCCATACGGACCGCGGCAGGCACCCGCCGGACCATTGCCATCCGACTGGGCGGGCGCACCCGCCGCCCCGGGCTCGGCGCCGGACGAGCTCCCGCTCCGGACGCCTGCCCCGAACAGCGGCCAACCGCTGGTGCAGCGAAGCAACCTCCCGGATCTCACGACGCTGGCCCTCGTCGTCGCGATCGTTGTTGCTGCCGTCTCCCTGGGGATCAGAGCGCGTCGAGGGTCGGCGGGGGTGCTGGCGACCGAAGTGGCAGACAATGACGATCTTCTGTTCGGGCCGGACGGTGATGACGATCCGGAGTCCTCGGATGCCGCGTCCTCGGGTCCGGCTGATTCGGGCCAGGGAGGCAAACCGTGACCGGCATCGGCGCCCGCCTCCGCGCCATCCCGAGCTGGCAGATAACACTTTCAGCAGCGCTGATGGTCCTCGGCTTCCTCGTCGCAGCCCAGATCAGCGCTGAGCGGCCGCGCATTCGCTACACGACCCAGGAACGCGCCCCGCTGGTCGAGACAGTGCTCGGACTGCAGGCTCAGCAGGATGACCTCAAGGAGCGAATCCTGGACACCCGAGCCCAGATCGGGGAGGCGGAGGGTCAATTGCCGTCATCGGCCGCCCAGGAGAAGGAACTCAACGCCGCTCTGGAGAAGGCACGAATCGGCGCTGGTCTCGTGGCCCTGGCAGGACCCGGGCTCGCCTTCCGCCTCGAGGACGCCGATGTCGGCACCGGATCGGCGAGCGCGGACGGTCTGGTCACTGCCCGCGACGTTCGCATCCTGGTGCAGGAACTCTGGCTGGCCGGGGCCGAGGCGCTGTCGGTCAATGGTGAGCGCGTCGCGACGCCCACAGCGATCCTCGACATCGGCAACTCGATCCTCGTCAACAGTGCCTACCTCGCGCCGCCCTACGAAGTCCGGGCGATCGGGCCGACGGACCTTTACGACCGCCTCACCGCGGCGCCCTCATTTGTCGAGTTCGTTCAGGACCGAATCAATCCGTCCGGACTTCGGCTGTCCTTTGCTCAGCTCGACTCCGTCAGCGTGCCGGCTTACGCGGGCAGCGTGACGGTGCGGTACATGCGCCCGCTCGGATCATCCGGACCGTGAAGATGGCCCACCCCCGACGTCGATTGACCGTCGCCTTCGTGACCCTCCTCCTGGGTGTGCTGGTGGTCGCCCAACTGCGCGGGCAGGTCGCCAACACGACCCTGGCTGGGCAGACAGCCCAGGATCTGACGCTCCTGGTGGCCAACCTCAACACGCAGAACGAAGAGCTCCGTGGCGAGGTTTCCAGCCTCGAACGTCAGCTCGCCAGCCTCACCGAGGCGCGATTGCGCGGCGAGAGTGCCGCCGGCCAGTTGCATGCAGATCTGACGCGGATCGAGGCGTGGTCGGGCATACGTGCCGTCACGGGCCCGGGCGTGTCCGTCCTGATCAGTGGCGACCTCGATGGTCAGGGAGTCGAGGATTTCATCAACGAATTGCACAACGCAGGCGCCGAAGCCGTCTCGATCGACGGTGTTCGGGTGGTGCCTGGGGTCGTGGTCCGCGGACGCATCGGCGAGCTGTCGGTTGAGAACAAGGCCATTGGCTACTCCTTCGAGGTGCGCGCCATCGGGAGTCCGGAGATCCTGACCGGGTCGCTGACGAGGGCCGGCGGCATCATCGCCCAGCTCTCGGCTATCTATCCCGGGATCGTCTTCTCGGTGACGCCATTGGAGGTGGTCGAGATCCTTGCTACGGACCGGGATCTGGCGCCGATTCACGGCCAACCAAGCCTCTGATACGCTCCGGGCATGGGACAGCGACCAATTCCGACCCTCCTGCTCGGCGATCTCGTCGAACTTCGTCGACCCCACGCGTGCGGTGGGTCCGCATGGCGGATCGACCGGCTAGGAGCTGACATTGGTCTGCGTTGTGCTCGTTGCGGGCGCCATGTCATGCTCGAGCGCAGGTCCCTCGAGTCCCGACTCACCGTGTTTCTCGAGCGCGGAGATCCTGCTATGACGGCCGCAGCGCGCCCAGAGCCGACCGCAACGGCGTGATCGCCGAACCAGAAGCTCCAGCCGGCGAAGTCGGCACCGCGGCCGTCCTCAGGAATCGCCCGTTCCTCCTGTTGTGGCTGTCGCAGCTCGCCACGCAGGTCGGCTCGAACATGGTGCTCTATGGCCTGACCGTTGTGGTCCTCGAGGCGACGAACCTGTCTTCAGCGGTCTCGGCGCTCTTCCTGACGTTCCTCGTTCCGGCCGTGCTCCTGTCGGCCGTGGCCGGGGTGTACGTGGATCGCATGGACCGCCGGATGGTCCTGGTCGGAACGAACATCCTCCGGGCGATCGTGATGGTTGCCATCTGGGCGGTCGGCGGGAATGTGACCCTCATCCTCCTGCTCAACGTCGTCATCTCGTCGCTGACCGTCTTCTTCGCTCCGGCTGAGGCGGCCATGATTCCGCACCTGGTTCCGAGGAACCAGCTGATCAGTGCGAATGGGCTGTTCACGCTGACCCTGAACGGCGCCTTCGCCCTCGGCTACGCGCTTCTCGGCCCACTCATCGTCAAGATCGCCGGTGGGCCCGAGCCAGTCCTGTTGGCCGTGGCGGTGCTCTATGCCATATCGGCAATGCTGTGCGCCACGCTGCCATCGAACGCCCCGACGGAGGAGGTCCTTGAGCCGCTCGATCCGGTCCACGAGGCCGGTGATGCGGTGCATGGGACGTTCTCGCAATTGCGTGAAGGAGCCGCCTACATTCGCTCCAACCACGCGATCAGCTGGTCACTCGGCTACCTGGCGATCGCCGCGTCGCTGGTCGGGGTCATCGGCGTCCTCGGCCCGTCCTTCGCGCAGCAGACACTGGGTCTCGGAGCGCAGGACCTCATTCTCGTCGTTCTCCCGCTCGGCACGGGCATCGTGATGGGTGTCCTGCTCCTCAACTCATATGGGAAGCTTCTTCCTCGCCGACGCGCCATCGAGGGCGGCCTCATTGCCCTTGGAGTTCTGCTCGCCGCGCTGACCGCGGCGGGGCCCGTAAGCCGCGCCCTCGTGGGAGGTACGGGAGCGACGCCCGATGTCGGCTCGGTCACGACCCTTGTTGCGGTCGTCATCGTGATGGCCTTCATGGCCGGTATCGCCTACGGAGTCGTGGCCATTTCCAGCCAGACGCAGCTCCAGGAGGACCTGCCAGAGGAAGTCCGGGGACGCGTCTTCGGTGTCCTGAACATGCTCGTGTCCGTCGGCAGCTTCCTGCCGATCATCCTGGTCGGGCCGATCTCCGACTTCGTCGGCACGACCGCCGTGCTGTTGGTCGTTGCACTCCTCGTCCTGCTGTCAGGCGTCTTCTCGATCGTCCGGCGCGGTCACCTTGCGCCCGCCGAAGCGCTCGCGACCGCCAGCGCCATCGCTCACAGCTCGCCGATGGACCCGATCGGCGTGGCGCGGCGGAGCGATCCGCCCGAGATTGATAGCCACACGAATGCCGATGCCGACGCCTGAGGCACCCCGCGACGCCACACCGAGTGGCACGCCCGCGGGCTGGCGCGTGGTCGCCCTTGTCGCGCTTGGCGGGGGAGTGGCACTCGGCTTCCTGGCAGCCGGAAGTGAGGACGGGCCCTGGCTGGTCGGTGGTTTCGCGGTCCTGGTCGCAGCTGGGCTGATCCCGCTCCTGTGGGGAAGTCGTCGTCCTCCGACCCGGGTGGATGCCAACGATGCCGACGACGCGGGCGATCTTCCTCGAGTCACCGTCCTCGTGGCCGGCAGGGACGAGGCGGCCGTCCTGCCAGGGCTGATTGCCGATCTTGCGCACCAGGACCACCGATCGGCTGACGGCCGCCCGAAGTTCGACGTCATCGTGGTGGACGATCGCTCGATGGATTCGACCGCGGCTGCGGTCGAATCAGCGGCATCCGCGCATGGAATCGGCGGGCTTGTGTCCGTTATCCGGAGAGAAGGCCCCGACCTCGTCGATGGAAAGGGTGCCGCCCTTGCCGCCGCCGAACCCGGCCGCGCCACCGGTGACGTGATCGTGGTCCTGGACGCCGACGCGCGGATCGATCCTGGGTTTCTTCGAATCGCGGCGACGTACGTGGCTCTCGGCGTCCCGGCCCTGACGGCCCGGCGCCGGGTCATCGATGCCGAGCATTCCGTCCTGGCGACCATCCAGGAAGACGAGGAGACGCAGGATGGGGAATTGCAGCGCGGCCGCTGGGCAAGTGGTGGCTGTTCGGAGTTCCGGGGCAACGGGATGGTCATTCGGCGGGATCTGCTGGTCGCAGTCGGAGGGTTCCGCCCAGGGGTCCTGACGGAGGATCTGGACCTGTCGACGCGAATGCTGGCCCAGGAGGGGATCAGCGTTGCCTGGGCGCTCGACCTGGAGGTACGCGAGGAGGCGGTACCCACCTGGCGTGGTCTGTGGAGACAGCGACTCCGCTGGAGCGAGGGCGCCATCCGTCGGTTTCTCGAATTCGGGCCGGCCGCGCTACGGAGCCCATGTATGACGTGGAGATCCCGCATGGACTTCTTCGTCTACGGGGTGCAGTTGATGGCGCCGCCGGTGATCGTCGGTGCGCTGCTCAGGTCCATCGTCGACCTGTCGCCGGGCCTGGCGCCCTGGCTGATCGGGATCTACCTCCTGGCCGGCGGTACGCTCGCCTACGACGCGTTGCGCTGGACAACGACTCCCGGCGGATCCGCGCTGCCCGGTGGTGATCGGCTTCTCAGATCCATCCGCGTCGCACTCTTCAGTGCGCTGTGGCTCGTTGCCGTGCCCGGGTCGCTCCTGCGTCTCGGAGTGCGCCGCGGGGAGGCGCGCTTCGACAAGACGGCACGTATCAGGTCCCGCGCTGCTGATGCTCAGCCAGTCGCCCCCGACCCCGGAGCCTCGCGATCCACAGGGACACTCGATTCATGAGCAAGGTCGTGGTCATCTTCACGGGCGGCACAATCAGCATGCGGCATGATCCGGTGCTCGGAGGCAACGTACCAGTGCTGGACGGCCAGGCGATCCTGGCGCAGACACCAGGGCTGGCCGCGATTGCGCACGTCGAGGCCGTGGACCTCGGCCGGACCCCGGCCAGCCACTTCACATTCGATCAGCTTTTCGCCGTTGCTGGCGCCATCCGTCGCGCGGCCGATGACCCCGCAGTGGACGGGATCGTGGTCGTGCAGGGGACGGACGTCCTCGAAGAGACGGCATTCTTCTGGGATCTCGTCCTGGATCTGCAGGTCCCGGTCGTGGTTACCGGTGCCATGCGCTCTGCTTCGGATCCTGCGTACGACGGGCCAGCCAATCTTCGGGACGCGATCCGGGTCGCGGTTGACCCGCGGTTCCGGGCCACGGGCGTCGTGACGTGTCTCGATGGCAGCGTCCATGCCGCCGACGACGTGACGAAGACCCACACCACGGCGCTGGATACGTTCCAGAGCCTTAACGACGGCCCGCTCGCGAGTCTTGACGATCAAGGCTTGACGATCCTGCGTCAGCGCGGTCGACGACGGCATGCGCCGGCTATCCATGCAGGTGCCGAGGTGCGGTTGATCACGGCGCATGTCGCGATGGATGGGTCGATCATCGAGGCACTCGATCGGGTCGGTGTCGCCGGGCTCGTCGTCGAGGCGACCGGCTCAGGAAACACCTCTGCCAGCCTCCTCAACGCCACCCAGGTGCTGATGGCTCGCGGCGTGCCGGTTGTTCTCTCGTCCCGATGTGCGGCCGGTGCCGCGGGCACCGACTACGCGTTTCCCGGCGGCGGGGCCACCTGGGTCAGGGCGGGGGCCATGCTGGCCGGGACGTTGTCCGGCCCAAAGGCGAGGATCGCCCTTGCCGTCGGAATTGGCGCCGGGCTTGAGGGCCAGGCGCTTGCGGACTTCCTGGCCGGAGGCGGCTGATGCCACTCGACGCGCTCGTGACCGGCCGAATCGCCACCTTTGGTGGCGACGAGGGCTTTGGCTGGGTCGAGGCGGTCGGCATTCGGGATGGCCGGGTGGCCTTCGCGGGAAGCGCCATCGACCTCGATACCCGTGCAGACCCGCACACCCTCCGTGTCGAACTCGAGCCCGGTGAAATCGCCATTCCGGGTCTCACCGACGCGCATCTTCACTACCTCGACGCGGCGCTCGCCCTTGACCAGCTCGACCTGGCAAACGTCGCGACCCTGTCGGGGGCACTCGGGCTGATCGCAGAGGCGGACCGCCGGCTCCCGGCCGATACGTGGCTCCTGGGCGCGGGTTGGGATCAGCGGCGGTGGGGCGGATGGCCGACAGCCGATGACCTCGACCGGGTCGCGCCGGGTCGGCCGGTCGCACTCTGGTCGCACGATCACCATGCGGTCTGGGGTTCGTCGCGTTCGTTCATCCTTGCCGGCATTGACGCGTCCGTCGCCGACCCGGCCGGCGGCATCATTCGCCGGACCCCTACGGGCGATCCAGAGGGCGTCGTTCTGGAGAATGCCTGCCCGATGATCATGCGGCTGGTCCCCACGCCCAGCGAGGCGACCGTCAGTCGAACCTTGGGAGTATTGGGCCGCCAGTTGCTGAGCCTTGGGGTCGTCGGGGTTCACGACCCTGGTCACGTGTCACCGGATGCCGACCTCCTGGCCTTCGACGCCTACCGAAGGCTGGCGGATTCAGGCGACCTCCCGGTTCGCGTTCATGCCAGTCTTCGACCGGAGGGTCTATCGCGCGCGATCGAGCGCGGATTTCGCAGCGGTCGCGTGCTGGGGTTGGATCCGGACTCCCGTGCCCGAGTCGGCTGGCTGAAGCTCTTTGCTGACGGGACACTTGGTTCAGGGACCGCGGCTGTTCTTGAGCCACGGAGCGGAGCCACAGATGTGGGCGTGTTTCGTCAGAGGCCTGAGGAACTGGCCGACCTGTCCACCAGGGCTGCCGAGGCCGGTATCGCAACACAGATTCACGCCATCGGCGATGCCGCCGTGCGGGCGGCCCTTGATGCGCTCACGCCGACGGTGGCCGTCGTGCCACTGATGCCGCGCGTCGAGCACGTTCAGTTGGTGCATCCTCAGGACATCGCGCGCTTTGCCGGCGCCGGGATCGCCGCATCGGTCCAGCCCGTCCACCTGCGCGAGGACGCAGAGACTGCCCGTCGCGATTGGGGAGCCAGGGCCGAGACACGGGGCTACGCGTGGCAGACGCTCATCGAGGCAGGCACTGTCCTGGCATTCGGCACGGACGCTCCCGTCGAACCGATCGACCCGTGGCCGGGAATTGCGCTGTCCATTCTTCGCCGGGACCCGTCGTGGGGGAAGGATGCCGCGGCCTTCGGACCCGCGGAAGCCCTTGACCTGGTGACGGCGCTCCGGGCTGCAACCGTCGGCCCCGCCCTCAGCGCGCGCGAGCTCGACGGAGGTCGGCTGATGCCCGGCTGCCGAGCTGATCTCATCATCCTGCCTTCGGCTCCACGCGAGCCGGGCAGCGGCGAACATTCCTTCGCGACGGTCCGACCCCGGCTCGTGATGCTGGGAGGCGAGGTCGTCGTCGACCTCTGATCAGTCGCGTGGCGGAACGGCGGCGACGGCCTCCGCGAAGAGCCCGTTGAGAATGCGCGACGTGGATGGAAAAGCGTGGATCGTGTCGGCCAGCACATCCAGGCTGATGTTCGCCCGAATCGCCAGCACGCACTCGTGGATTGCGGCGGACGCATCAGGGGACGCAATGGCCGCCCCGACAAGCTGCCGGGATCCGCGGTCGACGATGATTGTCACGTGCCCGAGGTCCGCCTCGATCGAGTAGCCCCTGGCGGTCGCCGGGAACTCAGCGAAGAACTCGACGGCATCGAATCCGGCGTCTTTCGCCTCCTCGAGGGTCAGTCCGACGGACGCTGCCTCAGGGTCGATGTAGGTGGCACGTGGCAACGCTCGATAATCGGGCCGAACGGGATCACCGAGGGCCATCCGGACCGCCATCTCGCCCTGATAGTGCGCCTGGTGGGTATGCAGTTCGGGCCCGGCCGGATCGCCGACCACCCACAGGCCGTCGGCCACGCGGATCCGACCGTCACGCGGGAACGGAGTCTGGCCGGTCGTATCGACTCCATAAGCCTCAAGGCCGAGGTCAGCAAGACCAACCTCCCGACCGACAGCAAGCAGGATGGCGTGACCGCTGGCTGAGGAGCCGTCGGCCAGCTCGACCAGGTGGGCCCCGTCCGGTCCCGCACCTGCTCGCACGGCCGTGGCGCGAACGTTGAGCCGGACGTCTACGCCATCGCGCTGCAGTGCCGTGAGGATGACCGCGCTGTTGCGTGGATGATCCGTCGGGGCGAGGCGCGGACCGGACTGCACGATGGTCACTGGGACGCCAAATCGTGCGTACACCTGGGCCAGCTCGCAGCCCGTCGGCCCACCGCCGAGGACAAGTAGCGACTTCGGAAGCTCGCGGGCGAGTGTCGCCTCTTCGTTTGTCCAGGGCATCAACGCAGATAGTCCGGGGATCGGCGGCTGGCGGGACGTCGAGCCGGTGGCCACGATGACGTGCCGAGCCTGGATCCGGTGGGTCCGGCCATCGTGCGTCACCTCGACGGTGCCACGCGTGGAGATGCGACCCACCCCGCGCCACGTCGTGGCCCCCGCTTCCTGGAGGTTCTTGACGTGGGATGCGTCGCTCGGCTCGGCGTCGCCCGGCGCACGGTTGACCATGTAGTCCCGGCGCGTGGACGCGCGCGCCCAGTCGTAGCGCTCAGGGTTGGCGGCGTGCTGCGCTGCGGCGTACAGGAGCGCCTTCGATGGCACACAGCCGATATGCGGGCAGCTACCGCCGAACCAGCGCTGGTCGATGACCGCAACGCTGGCTCCACGCGCCAGGGCCGCATATGTGGCGGCTTCCCCGGCGGGGCCGCCGCCGATGATGGCGAAGTCGACGATTTCGTCGGTCACTCTGGTTCTCCATGATGCTGGGGTGGTTCAAGTATCCGTGACGATGGCTGTGGTGCTGGTCACAACTTCGCATCCAGGTGCGCCAAGGCACGCTGACGCATGGCTTCGAAGGCGAGGATGGCGGCCGTCGCCGAGACATTGAGGCTGTCGGCGACGCCGTGCATCGGGATGAAGACGCTGTCGATCTCGTCTGAAGTCCACGCGGCCGATAGCCCGTCCGCCTCGCTGCCGAGGATGAACGCAATCGGGCCGCTCAGATCGGCTCCGCTGTGTGCTGTGTTTCCGTCAACGCGGGCAGCGATCGGGCGGATCCGGTGCTCGCGCAACCAGGCCAGCGTTTCTACGGCACCCGCGGCTACTACGGGTACCGAAAATACGGTTCCGACGCTGGCCCGAATCACGTTCGGGTTGAAGAGATCCGTGCCCCCGATGGCGATGACGGCCGAGCAGCCCGCGGCGTCAGCGGTACGCAGGATTGCGCCGAGATTGCCCGGCTTCTCGACGTCCTCGGTCACGAGGAGCAGCGCGTTGTGCCCCGGCTCCAGGCTGGCGATCGTCCGAGGCGCCGGGCGAACCACCAGGACGACCCCGTCGCCACGGTTCCCATAGGCAATTCGATCGTGGGCTCGCTTCCCAATTGCGACAGGCGGCACACCCCGGGCCGCAAGGAGGACGAGGAGTCGCGCGGCATCGTCGCTCACCGCGAGCTCGGCACAGATGAACGCGACCTCCACCTGGACGCCGGCGCCAACGGCGCGCAGAGACTCGCGTGCACCGTCCACGAGCGTCAGGCCGGTGTCGTCGCGCGCCTTCCGGTCCCGCAGACGAGCGGCCTCGAGGATGCGCGGATTCGCGGGGCTCTCGATCCCGACCGTCGTCATGTCATCGACTGCGGGGGCGAAGTGGGTCGAGCAGTGCTGCGGCACCGAGGCGCAGGACGGCCCCAGATGCCGCCCGGAGTTCGAGGGGCCAGGCCTGGGTGGATCTGCCGTCATCACCCTCGACGACCTCCAGCACCCGCGCGAGTCGGCTCGCATCCCATTCCGGAGTGTGCGTACTCAGGATCCAGAATGAATCCGGCCGGGCGATCTCGAGGCAGGCGTCCACGAGCGGACCAATCCCGGTCTCGAATTGCCACCCGCCCGAGCCAGCGCGCTTCCCGCCGTGGCCATAGCTCGGCGGATCCAGCACGAAGCCGGAATACCGCCGGCCGCGCCGGGCCTCGCGCCGCACGAACGCCAAGGCGTCATCGACGATCCATCGGATGGGCCGATCGGCGAGTTCCGACAGCGCGGCGTTGCTTCGCGCATCGGCCACCGCCGGGCGAGAGGCATCGACGTGGACCACCGAGGCGCCAGCGGAAGCGGCGACCAGCGTCAGGAGTCCCGTATGCGCAAAGAGATTCAGGATCTCCGGCGCGGCGGCAGTCGAGTCGGACGCGGGATCTGGTCGACTGGAAAGCGGCCGACCAAGACGGGCCTGGACAGCGGCCCTGACCCACGGACCAAGCGTCGCATGCTCGGGAAACAAACCAACCTGACCGCCATCGCCGAGCCGCGCCTGCATGGTGATCCCGGCAAGGCTCACCTCGGAGTCGTCCGTTCCTGGGCGCTCCCCACCGGGCCCGGCCCAACCCCGACCCGCACGATAGGCGACCGCCGAGGGCCAGCTGCCGGGGTCCAGGGTTGGGCCGTCCGCACCGGCAGCCGGTCGATCCACGAGGAGATCCCCGAATCGCTCCAATCGGCGACCGCGGCCGCAATCGACCAGGTCGTATGTATCGGAAGTGTCCACGCGCCCATGATGCCGCCCCTGCGCCGGATGCGCCCGACGGCGATCCGCAGCGGCGCGCTCGCCTGCCCTTGGACCCTCGGCTGAGCGGCTGAGAGGCTCCGGGTTGGGCCGTTTCCTGTGCTAATCTTCTCGGCCGCGGGCGGTTAGCTCAGTTGGTTAGAGCACATGCTTGACATGCAT
>JBDTQY010000182.1:0-3130 GCA_039931955.1 Chloroflexota bacterium | reverse complement strand
GACGACGTCGGTGATATCGGAATTGACGCAGTTGGAGAGCGTGAAGTCGATGATCCGGTACTTGCCGCCGAACGGAACCGCCGGTTTGGCCCGGACCGACGAGAGGATGGACAGCCGCTCGCCTTCGCCACCGGCCAGGACCATCGCCAACGTTCGCGTCATGGGTACCTCCTGGGCGGTTCAGCTGTCATGTTCCGTTTCTCGATCGTAGCACCGCCGTTCGGTCCCGGCCCCTGGTGGGCGGACGGGCCGTCCCGGGCCAACGCCGGCGGCGAATCCGCCTGACGGATCCGGCTAGAGGAAGAGCCTCGGGTTCACGAACGAACCGCGAAACTCGACCATCCAGTGGAGATGCGGGCCCGTGGTCCGTCCCGTGAGGCCCTCGTAGGCGATGATCTGGCCGGCCACAACGTGATCGCCGGCCTTGACCCGCGGACGATGGGCGCCGTTGTCGACGTGCGCATACCACGTGATCAGCTCCGAGGAATGGGCGATCACGACGATCCAGGCCTTCGGGTACGGGTCGTAGGGGTTGGGTCCGGCGAAGACCACGACGCCCGGTCCGGCCGCCCGGATCGGCGTGTAGAGCGGGGCAGCGATGTCGATGCCCTTGTGGAAGTGGGCGCAGTTGCCCCGCCGGGGCTCCCAGGCGAAGCCCGTGCAGCCGAATTCCTGGGTGATCGTACCGACCTCGGGCCACTTGAGCGTGCCGTTGTAGACCGATGGGATCGACCCTCCGCGGGCTCGTTCCTTCACGATCTGGTCGATCTTTGTCTGCAGCTCGCGCTCCGCCTTCTCGGCGGCTGCGATCGCGATCGCCAACTTGGTCTTGTCGCTGGAGGTCTTCGAGTAGGCGGTCCGCTGGATGGCCAGGAGCCGCTCGGTTTCTGCTTCGAGCGTCTTCAATCGAGCCTGTGAGTCGACCAGTGACGCAAGTTGCAGCTGAAGCTGCTTGTGCTGTGCGTCTGCGGCGATTCGGAGGGTTTCCGTCTGCGCCTTCGTCGACAGGACCGAGGCGTGCAGGACGGCGAGGACCTTCTGGTCGGCGACGATCTGGTCGGCCAGCTCGCGATCCTGCTGGGCGAAGTCGAGGCTGTAGGAGACCTCGGCCAGGACGTCTGTGAAGGTCTCGCCGGACAGGAACGTTTCCAGGAGGGACGTCCGATCCGTCTCATAGGCCTGCCGGATCCGGTCGGCCAGCAATGTCTTGCGGGCACTCAGTTCGGCGAGTTTGTGCTCCTCTCGGGTCTCCAGATCCGCCAACTGAAGGTCGAGCATGATGACCTGGGTTTCGAGGGCCTGTACCTGGCCCTGCGCGCGGGCCACGTCAACCGTCGCCGTGACCACCTCGGCCCGAACCGCAGCCAGGTCCAGGTTGACCTTGGCGAGCGATGCTTTCGTCTGGGCCAGCGATGTGCTCAGCGCCTTCTGCTGGCGAGCGAGGGCGGCCACCTGCGCCTTCTGTCGGGCGATCTGCGCCTCGAGGGCCCTCTGCTTGGCGACGGCGTCTGACAGCGCGTCGGCCGAGACCGACGGCACGGGGCCGGCAACGAAGCTGCCTCCCATCAGCGCGGTCATGGCGATGAACAGGAGGACGATCCTGCCCGGACCACGCCGGGGTCGGCGAGACCAGCCCGAGGGCTCAGGCGTGTGGTGGCGCATATGGTGGCGACGTCATCATGCGAACGATCTCCAGCGCGGGCTTGTTTCCGTGCGGCTCGCTCGCCGGTGAGACCGCCGCTCCACGTTGGGCACCACGTTGGAACGACTACCGGCTACGGCGGAAGGATACCCCATCCTGTCACCCCCCCGGCCGGGATCGACGATCAGGCTCCGCGGGAGACGGTGATGGCCCAGATCGCGCCGATGATGAGGAACGGCCCATACGGCACGTAGCTCTTGAGCGTGATGCGGCGCTCGACGAGGAGGATCACGATCCCGACCGCGGCCGCGATGGCGCCGACGATCACCATCGCCACCAGCCGGACGGCGCCCGCGAGCAGCCCGATTCCGAACAAGAGCTTGAGATCTCCCATGCCGATCGCGCCTGCCCCAAACGGTATGGACACGACATACAGCCCAACCGGAACGGCCACGGCCACGACCGCAGCGAGGAGGAGTTCGCCCGGTGTCTGGACGAAGGGTCCGAAGCCACCCGCGTATCCGATCAGGGCGTAGACCACGATCGGCAGGGTGATCACGTCCGGCAGAAGCCGCTGGTCCAGGTCAGTCGCAAACAGGAGGATGAGCGCGACCACCAGCACGCCGAGGTACGCGGCGGTTCCAGGGTCGTCCGCATATCGGGCGACGAGCGCGCTTGGTGCCAGGCTGCCGGCTGCGACGACCGCGACCGTCCGCCAGTCGTGACCTCGCACCGAGCCGTCATCGTGGGCCGGCCAACGTGCCGCCAACCGGTCGGCGACATAGCCCCAGCCCCCGCCCGCGATCGCGATGAGGGCGATGAGCGGGGTCATCGATCAGGCGTCAGCGTAATCAGGCCGGTCGAGCCCCGGCGAGGGCCAGCTCCACGAGGGTCGCGTGTGATGCGCCTGTCGATCCACGGGGTGCGAACGGCTTCGTCTTCCGGAAATAGGCCGTCCCGGCGATATCGAGGTGGACCCACGGCTTGGTGACGAACTCCCGCAGGAAGAGAGCGCTCTTGATCAGTCCGCCATCGCCGCTGCCGCTGTTGATCATGTCGCCGTACCACGACTCCATGTCGTCCCAGTAGTCCTCGACCATCGGCATCTGCCAGTAGCGCTCGCCGGCACGGACGCCTGCGCCGAGGACCTGGTCGGTCCAGGCCTGATCCGTTCCGAACGCACCCGCGACCATGTCGCCAAGCGCGCGCGATACGGCCCCCGTCAGGGTCGCCACATCCACCAGGTGCGTCGCGCCGAGGCGCTCGGCGTAGGTCATCGCGTCGCCCAGGATCAATCTCCCCTCGGCGTCCGTGTTGATGATGTCGACCCACTTTCCGTTCATGGCCCGGACGAGGTCGCCGGGCCGGCTGGCATGCGGGCCGGGCATGTTCTCGACTGCCGGCGCAACCGCCAGGAGCGGCGTCCCGGGCGCGAGCCTGGCGACCGTGGCTATCGCCGCGATCACGGTGCAGGCCCCGGTCTTATCC
>JBDTQY010000181.1:0-2991 GCA_039931955.1 Chloroflexota bacterium | reverse complement strand
GTGTTCGCCGTTTCATACACGGCCACGTGGACGGCGTCGCAGCACGATCAGGCGGCCTATCAGGTTGGCGCGGACATTCGCATGGATCCAGGCCGGAGGGCCGGGTCACCGCCGAACTGGGCGATCGACCGGCTTCTCGCAGATACGCCCGGGGTCATGGTCTGGACGCCGGTCAGCCGAGATCCCATCTCCTTGGCGCGTGCCTCGCGGAGCGCCGAGGTGCTCGGCATCGATGCATTGACCGCAGCGGAGGTGGTTGCGTTTCGGACCGACATCGCCGATGTCTCCCTCCAGCGACTCATCGCGCCGCTCGTCGCAGGTCGCCCCCAGGTCAACTTCATCCCGCTGCCGTTCGGTCCCGGCGAGCGTCATCTCCTGCGCGTCACCGCTGACGTCGAGGCCACCGAGTTGACGACAGAGGGAGAACCGGGCGACCCGAACCTCGTGCGAGGCTGGCCCGGCCTCAGCGTCGCGGTCGTGCTGCGCGATGCGACCGGGGCGCTGTTCCGCTTCACCGGGGAGAGCGGGCCCCTCGGCCGAGAGAACGATCTTGTGGTCCAGATCGGGACGGCCGGGGCCGATTCTCGCGCCGCGTTTGCCTATCCGTTGGAACTCGTGGCGATCGAGCTGTCCGTCGATACGCCGCCAGGTACGGTCGTGTCTGGTGGATCGGTAGCACTCCGCGGTGTGTCAGCCCAGATTGACGGGGTATGGACGCCGGTCCCGTTGCATCTGGACGGTGGATGGCGTGCACGGGCCTCCTATTTCCGGGGCTTTCAGCAGCCGGTCGACCTGAGCGACGATGCCGACGGGCTCGTGGCATCGGTCGGCGGTGCATCGCTGCCGGCCCTCCTGCCGCTCGACGCTGCCGGTCGCGGCATGGTCATGACGCTCGCGCCTGAGATCCTGACAGCCGTGACCTCCGGCACCGTGCCCCTCCTCCTGACCGACGCCGGTCTGGACGCGACGGGCCACGGCGCGGGAGACGACTTCACGATGCGGATCGCTGAAGGCAATCGCAACGTGGCGATCGTCGGCGTTGTGCGGGGTTTCCCGGGCACGGCGGCCGGTCAGCCGGTGGTCATCGCTGACCTGCCGACCCTTGCGCTCCTCCAGTTCGAGCGTGCCGGGACGGTCGGCGAAGCCGAGGAGTGGTGGCTTCGGGTGGATGGCGGCCAGGGGGCTTCTGTCGCCTTGGGCCTCGCGCAGCCGCCGCTGCTGGCTGACGCTGTCATGGAGACCGATGAGCGCGCCAGCGCCCTGTCCAGGGACCCGGTTGCTTTGGGCATCATCGGCGCATTGACGATCGGATCCGTGGCCGCTGCGCTCTTTGCCGCGATCGGTTTTGTCATCAGCATGGCCGTGTCCGTGCGAGAGCGACTGACCGAATTCGCGTTGCTCCGCGCCCTCGGCCTGTCCGAGAGCCAGCTCATGGCCTGGCTCGCCCTGGAGAGCGCCGTTCTCGCGCTGATCAGCCTGGCCGCCGGTACCGCGATTGGGCTGGCCATGGCCTGGGTTGCCCTTCCATCCATCACGGTGACCCAGGACGCGAAGGCGCCATTCCCGCCCGTCGAGGTCCACATCCCGTGGGGCTCAATCGCGGTCCTTGAGTTCGTAGGCCTCGCGGTGCTGGGGCTGACCCTCCTGGCGGTGACCCGGCTGATGCGATCCAGCGGGATCGCGGCGCGGCTTCGGATCGGGGAGGACTGACGGCGTGGGCATGGTCGACACCATCGCCGCCCTCCTCCGGCGCCGCCGAGTCGAGCGCGGCGTCCTGGGCCTCGTCTTCGCTCTGACGGCCGCAACGAGCTTCGTGGTGACGACCGCACCGCGCCTCTTCTCGAACGCGGCCGACGCAGGCATCCGCCACGCGATCAGCGAGGCCACAGCCGCACAGGGGAGCCTTGAGTTCCAGGCGTTCGCACAGATCGGAAGCGCATCCACTTCGCCCATGGGGAGTGTGGAGACGCGCGGCAAGGCGCTCCTGGGGAGCCTGCCCGCGTCCTTGAAGCCGCTGGTGGGTGATACCCAGTACGTCGTCGATACGGCTCGCGTCGCCCTGTCCGCGCCTCCGAACTTCGCGACGACGGTGAGTTTCCGGATCGCCAGCGCAATCGACGAGGAAACGACGATCGTCGAGGGCCGCCGCCCCGCCCGGGTGGATGCGCCGGGCGCCGAAGATCAGCCGATCCGCGCCCGGGTGGATGCGCCGGGCGCCGAAGATCAGCCGATCCACCTGGAGATCGCGATTTCCGAAGCGTCCGCGGTGACGACGCTCCTGCGCGTCGGCGAAACCTATGTTGCCCATCTGGATCCGACCGACCCATTGCGGCGGAGCTTCTTCCCCCGTCCATCCAGCTCGATCGAGATCACGGTTGTCGGGATCTACTCGATCAATGATCGGACAGCCGCGTACTGGTTCGACGACACGAAGGCGGTCGAGGCCCGTATCGGTGGGACCACGGAACATCCGATCGCATTCGTGACGGCCCTGATCGCACCGGACGCCTACCCCATTCTGCTCGGAGAGGGCCAGACCTCCTGGCGCATTCCCATCGACGCCCGCCAGATCGACGCCGGGCAGCTCGAGGCACTGGTCCCGGATCTCCGGCAGATGGCCCTGTCGTATCCGTCGACCACGCGCGATTCCACCGTCGCGCTGCGGACTGGGTTGTCCGGGATCATCGGTCGCTTCCAGGCCCAGGAACAGGCAGCCGGGGCGGCCCTGTCCGTGGCCGCCCTCGGGCCACTCTCGGTCGCGGCGGGCGCGATCGGGAGCGTGGCTGTCCTGATCATCCGCCGGCGCCGTCCGGAGATCCTCCTCGCTCGCAGCCGGGGGGCCTCCAGCCTCCAGTTGCTGGTGACGCAAGTCACCGAGGGTGTGCTGGTGACGGTGCCCGCCGCCACCCTCGGAGCCACCGCGGGATTTCTCGTGGTACCGGCCCGCTCGGAACCCGCGGCCATCATCGGCGCCGGCCTTGTCGCCGCGGC
>JBDTQY010000180.1:0-4195 GCA_039931955.1 Chloroflexota bacterium | reverse complement strand
CACGCGCTCTTCGCGGCGATTCTTCGGCTCGAGTCAGTGGATGAAGCCGAGGGGTTCTTCCGGGACCTGTGCACGCTTGGCGAGCTGCATGATCTGGCGATGCGGTGGAACGTGGCGCGCCTGCTCGATGAGGGCCTCCACTACGCCGAGATTTCTTCGCGCACTGGGGCGAGCACGGCAACCATCACCCGGATCGCATCGTGGCTCCGCCACGGAGAGGGCGGCTATCGCCTGATGCTCGACCGTATGGTCGGGCCATGACCCGACAGCGGCTCCGCCTGGCAGTCCCAAACAAGGGCCGCTTGGTGGACCCGACTCTTGCTCTGCTCCACGCCACGGGTCTGGTCTTCGACGAGCACGACCGCAGCCTGGTTTCGCGTGTCCAGAACTTCGATATGGATGTCCTGTTCGTGCGCGCCGCGGATGTACCCGAATTCGTGCAGGACGGCGTCGCTGACCTCGGGATCACCGGCGGAGACCTCCTCCGCGAGGTTGAATCCACGCTGCCGATCACGCGGTCTCTCGGGTACGGCCGCTGCCGTCTTGCGGTGGCCGTGCCCGCCGATAGCACGATCGAGCGTACGGATCAGCTGGCGGGACTTCGGGTGGCGACGGCCCATCCGACCATCGCTCGTGCCTTTTTCGCAGGACGAGGATTGGCCGTCGAGGTGATCTCGCTGTCCGGTGCCGTCGAGGTCGCGCCAAGGCTGGGCCTCGCTGAAGGGATCGTCGACCTCGTCTCGACCGGCTCAACACTCGCCATGAACGGGCTGCGTGCGGTCGAGACCGTCCTCGAGTCAGAGGCAGTCCTGGTGTCGAGCCCCGCACTCGACGCGGATCGCGCGTCGGAGGTCCACGCCCTCGACACGATGGTTGGGGCGGTCCTGGCCGCCCGAGAGCGCAAATACGTGATGATGAACGCCCCGGCTGAGAAACTGGCTGACCTGGAAGCGCTCCTGCCGGGCCTCGAGTCGCCGTCAGTGATCCCCCTCGCTCACACGGGCATGATCGCCATCCACTCCGTCGTCGGGTCGAATGACGTCTGGTCGCTCCTGCCCCGGCTCAAGGCAGCCGGCGCCTCGGGGATCCTCGTCCTTCCGATCGAAAAGATCGTCCCGTGACGAGCGCCTCGGCCATCTCAGGTACGGGCGAGCCGACGTTGGGCAGACTCGTCCGCCTCGATCTGCGAGACAGAGGGAGGAACGCCCAAGCCGACCCCGCCTTCCGGGCCCTCGCCAGACGCGGGGCCGTTCCGGAGGCTTCCACGCGCACTGCCGCTCGGGCGATCCTCGACGCGGTCGAAGCCGAAGGTGAAGCTGCGGTCCAGGCAGCGAACCAGCAGGTCGGCGGCGGGCTTTCCGGCGGCCGTCTGGTCATCGATGGATCGACCTTGCTCGAGGCGGCCGAGGCCCTGTCCCCGGAGATCCGGGAGGCCCTGAAGACTGCCATTGCGAACGTCCGGACGTTCGCCGCGACGCAACGTCCACAGAGCCGGACTGTCTCGGTCATACCGGGAGTCGACATCGAGCGGCGCTGGGCGGCCGTCGGTCGCGTTGGCGCCTACGTCCCCGGTGGCGGTGCCGCGTACCCGTCCAGCCTCATCATGACTGTCGTTCCCGCCCAGGTCGCAGGCGTTGCATCGATCGTCGTTGCCTCTCCCGGACGTGCGGACGGGACGCTGGATCCGATCCTCCTCGGTGTTGCGGGACTGCTTCGGATCGACGCTCTGGTCGTGGCAGGCGGCGCCCAAGCCATCGGCGCGTTGGCGTTCGGGCTGCCGCTCTCCGGGATCGAACCGGCGGACATCATCGTCGGACCGGGCAACGCCTGGGTGACGGCAGCGAAGCTCGAACTGGCCGGCCGCACGGCGATTGATCTGCCGGCTGGCCCCTCGGAGGGCCTCGTGATTGCCACCCCACCCGCGGATCCCACCATCGTTGCGGCCGACCTGATGACCCAGGCTGAGCACGGTCCCGATTCTCCGGCGATCCTCATCACCACGGACCCGGCATTCGCCGACCAGGTTGAGGCGGCGCTGAGGGACCGGGTTGGCAACACTCCGCGGAGTCGCGTACTGACGCGGGCGCTCGGCAACCATGGACGCGTCATTCTCGTGGCCGACGTTCCAGCGGCCGTCGCCTTGGCCAATGCCTACGCGCCGGAGCACCTGTCCATCGACGTGCCCGACCTCGAGGAGGCGGTCGCGTCGATCACGAACGCCGGGTCGGTCTTCGTTGGGCCGTGGGCGCCCGAATCCGCGGGCGACTACGCGACCGGGGCCAATCACGTCCTCCCGACTGGCGGTCTCGCGCGCGGGTGTGGGCCACTCGCGGTGGAGACGTTCGGCAAGTTCGTGCAGGTACAGCGGGTCAGCCGCGCGGGCCTCGAGCGCTTGCGCCCGACCATTCGCGCCCTCGCAGAGGCGGAGGGTCTGTACGCCCATCGGGACGCCGTCGAAGCGCGATTTGGTGCCGAGGTATCCCGATGAGTCCCACGCCGGTGACGTTCACGACCGCCACTGCGCCAATTGGCTATGCGTGGGAAGCGACTGACGATGAAGTCGCCGCGCGCTACGGCATCCCGATCGAGGCAGTCGCTCGGTTCGACCTCAACACCTCCCCAGCCCCACCTGAACTCGCCATTCAGCTTCTTGCCGGGGGGGCCTTTGGCCGATCAATCTCCGAGTACCCGCCTTCCGACTACGCGCGCCTCGTGGCGGCTGCCGCCGACCGCTACGGCGTGGCCCCAGATGAGGTGCTGGTTGGGGCGGGCGCCGACGAAATCCTCGATCTCATTGCCAAGGCATTCCTTCCGCCCGGAGGTAGTGCCGTCATTCCGACACCTTCGTACGCGATGTATCGCGTCAACACGGAGCAACGTGGGGCCCTGGTTCGACCGGTTCCGCGCCTCGGGCCAGAGGCCGGATTCGCCATGGACACGGTGGCGGTCCGAGAGGCCGCCCGTGGAGCGGACGTTGTCTGGCTGTGCGATCCCAATAACCCTACCGGGATGTCCGAGCCGGATGGCGCGATCGAGGGTCTCCTTGCAGCCCTCGCGGACGACGCGCGGGAGGCTGGGGCGGTGCCGCCGGTCGTTGTCATCGACGAGGCGTACGCTGAATTCGTCGGGCGCTCATCGATCGGCCTCCGGCCCACCTACCCTCGGCTGATTGTCATTCGGACGGCAAGCAAGGCCTACGCGCTTGCGGGCCTACGCGTGGGATTTGCCATCACTCCTCCCGCGATGATCGAGCGTCTCGCTCCATACCGTCCCCCAGGCTCGGTGTCCGTGCCGTCCGTGCACATCGTCACGGAAGCTCTGCTGGACGACGGCATCCTGGCTGCCAACCTCGAACGTGTCGTTCGCGAGCGGGACCGGCTTGCGGGAGCGCTTGGGACGGCCGCCTGGCGGGTCCTGCCATCGGTGACCAATTTCATCCTCGTCGACTTCGGCACGCCCCAGCGCTCGGCCCTCGTTGCCGAGGCTCTCTTGCGCAGCGGCCTCGTGCCTCGCACGTTCGGGCGGGACCATCCGCTCGCGCACTGCCTGCGACTCACCGTCCGGGACACGCGCGAGAATGATCGCCTCATCGCCGCCGCCCAGGCGATTTCGCTGGAGGATCACCCGTGACGACACCCCTCGGCGCTCTCGAAACACTGCGGGCCGGAGCGCGCGTGGCCGGCCTCCGCCGCAAGACCCGCGAGACGGACATCACGGTCGAGATCGTCCTCGACGGGACAGGCGAAGCGGACATCTCCACGGGAATCGGATTCTACGACCATCTCCTGTCGTCCCTCGCACACCATTCCCTGATCGACATCCGGGTCGCGGCGAGCGGTGACATCGAGGTGGACGATCACCACACCGTGGAGGACGTCGCGCTCGTCCTTGGGTCGGCACTGGCCGCTTCGCTGGGAGACCGCGCGGGTATCCAGCGTTTCGGAGAGGCAGCGGTTCCGATGGATGAATCCGAGGCGCGCGCCGTCATCGACGTCGGTGGTCGGCCATACGCCCTGATCGACCTGCCGTTCAGGGGCGATCGGATCGGAGCTCTGTCGACACAGCTCATCGAGCACGCGCTCGAGGCGTTCGCCCGGACCGCCGGAGCGACGCTTCATGTTCGGGGCACGGGGCGGAACGACCATCACCTCGCCGAAGCGGCGTTCAAGGCGTTGGCCCGCGCGCTGCGCAGTGC
>JBDTQY010000179.1:0-6522 GCA_039931955.1 Chloroflexota bacterium | reverse complement strand
CGAAGCTGATGTCGTCCTCGACACCTCCGATCTCGCATTGCGCGAGCTGCGGGAGCGGCTGTTCGCGCGCCTCGGAGATGTCGAGCCGGATCGGATCGCCATCCAGTTGATCAGCTTCGGCTTCAAGTTCGGGGTGCCTCTCGAGGCAGATCTCGTTTTCGACGCGCGGTTCCTGCGGAACCCGTACTACGTGCCAGAACTGCGCGAGCGGTCCGGCCTGACCGAGCCCGTCCGCGAATTCGTCATGGCACAGCCGGCGACGGCAACCTTCCTTGACCTCCTCAGGCAGCTGCTCGCCTTCTCGATTCCCGCGTTCGTCGATGAAGGCAAGAGCCGCCTGACCATCGCGATTGGCTGCACGGGCGGCCAACATCGCTCCATCGTCCTGTCCGAGGAACTCGCGACGTGGCTGCGGGCCGAGGACTTCGGGCCAGTGGCGATCTTTCACAGGGAACTGGAGCGCCGATGAACCTGCGCCGTTGGTTGATGCCCGGTATCGGCATCAAGCGCTGGCTCGGGATCGTCTTCCTCGGACTCTTCCTCCTGGCCCTTGCCGTCGCCCATGTCGTCCGACAGGTGACCGTGGGGCTTCATCCGGCCGGTTTGGCGGGCGTCCTGATCGATGCCGTGACACTCCAGTTCCTGCCGTACGCACTGCGCGGGTTGATCGTCGGGGTTGTCGGCATTGCGCTCATCGGGATCGGTGGGATTCAGGTTCTCCGCGCGGTCACAGAACCGTTGCGCCCGTCTGATAGAGCAGAGCCGCTCGGCGAGGTGCTCTACCAGAAGCGATTGCTGGCCCGCGGGCCCCGGATCGTGGCCATTGGCGGGGGGACCGGACAGTCTGCCCTGCTCCGCGGCCTGAAGGAGCACACGGCCAATCTGACGGCCATCGTGACGGTGGCCGACGACGGCGGCTCGTCGGGGACCCTGCGGGATGTGCTGGGGATCCCTGCGGTCGGCGACATCAGGAATTGCATCGCAGCCCTGGCCGATGCGGAGCCGCTGATGACGGAGTTCCTTGGGTATCGCTTTCCGAACGAGCAGCAAGACGGAGCGACGGCCGGGTCAGAGATGGGAAGGCTCGGTGGCCACGCGATCGGGAACCTGCTCATCGCGGCACTGACCGCAGTCGAGCACGGCGATTTCGAGGCCGCGGTCCGACGCATGAACCGGGTCCTGGCGGTGCGTGGCCAGGTGCTGCCGGTATCTTCGACGCCCATCACCCTCCATGCTCGAACGCGAAACGGGATCGTCGTGTCAGGGCAGTCCCGGATCATGCGGACGCCGGGCATCGAGCACGTCTGGATCACCCCGGCCGATGTCATCCCCGCTGCGGATGCCCTGACGGCGATCGCCGAGGCGGAGATCATCGTGCTCGGTCCGGGCAGCCTGTTCACAAGCTTGCTGCCGGTGGTGCTCGTTCCCGAGATCCGGAAAGCTTTGGCGAGGAGTTCGGCCGTCCGGATCTATGTCTGTAACGTCGCGACACAGGCCGGCGAGACCGCGGGCTACGATCTGGCCGACCATGTCGAGGCTCTTGCCGCCAACGCGGCGTCGGACCTCTTCGACCTTGTCCTCGCCAATGATCGCTTCGACGCCCGGGCGCCTTCCGATTGGGAGGCTGAATCGGTTCGACTTCGTTGGCCCCCAGCGGTGTCGCCGGTTCCTCGGCTCGTGAACGCGGACGTCGTCGATCAAGCCAACGCACATCGACATGATCCGGCCAAACTTGCCTCGGCCATCCTCCGCTCGGCCGAACAGGAAGCCGCACTTCGGCGCCACGCGGGCGAGGCGCGCACCGCGTGACCCCCTCGACCATGGCCGCCTGATCGGCATGCACGCACGGTGACTGCAGCCGATCGCGATCTCGTCACGGCGCTTCGGGCCGAGTTGGCTGCCATCGAGCCGACGCGGACCTGCGATCTGGCCGCCGAGCTCCGTGGGCTTGGCCTCGTGGATGCGGAGGGTGGCGACGCTGTCGCAGTCCGCGGCTTCGGTACCACCGGCGCCGGAGGCCGCATGGCAATGGCAACCCGCGACCCCGTCCTCGCCCGACTCGCACATCGGCTCGCGCGGCACGGCCGTCCCTTTCCCAGCCCCGAAGTTGATTGGGGCACCATGCCGGAGCACTGTCGTATGGCGTACCTGCGCGGGCTCTTCCTGGCACGAGGGTCACTCAGTCTCGCGGGTGCACGGACGCACCTGGAATTCGTCGTCGAGGTGGCTGAGGCGCCCCTGCTGGCGCGAAAGCTTCATGCCGCCGGGATGCCCGCGTCGTGGCGGGTACGTCGAGGCAGGGGAGCGGTGACCTGGAAGGGCGCTGAGATGGTGAGTCTGTTCCTGCGTCGGATCGGTGCCGGTGGAGCATTGCTGGAGCTGGAGGCTCGCCAGGTGTCCCGCGCGCTCCGTGGCGAACTCAACCGCATCCTGAACGCGGAGTCATCCAACCTGCAGCGGTCGGTGGCTGCCGCAGGCCGGCAGCTGGCCGCGATTGACCTCCTGGAATCGGACGGTCGGCTGGCCACCCAGGCTTATACGGTTCGAATGGTGGCCGATGCTCGGCGGGAAACGCCGGAAGCGACGCTGGCCGATCTGGCCGAACGGGTGGGGCTGCACCGCTCCGGCGTTCAACGAGCGCTGGAGCGAATTGAGCGGCTGGCGGAGCTCGGGACCGGCGGCTGAGGCGATCTTCGATCGTCTGGCATGATCCACCCATGCGCCGAATCATCATCGCCGGAAATTGGAAGATGCAGACCACACCGGCCGAGGCCGGTGAACTCGCCCGGGAGATCGGCGCCCGGACGCGCGTGGACGGCGTCGTCCGCGTCCTCTGCCCGCCCTACGTGAGCATCGGCGCCGTGCGGGATGCGGCGGCGGGGGCGGGGGCCGACGCACCAGACGGAGCTGGGCTCCAAGTCGGCGCCCAGAACATTCATCATGAGGCGTCGGGAGCCCATACCGGCGAAGTCTCCGCGCCGATGCTGGTCGGCCTGGCCGACTGGGTCATCGTCGGCCACTCCGAGCGACGCCGCGACGCCGGGGAGACTGACACTCAGATCGCGGCGAAGCTGCTTCGCGCGTGGGAGGCGGGCCTGCGCCCGATCCTGTGCGTTGGCGAGGTCCTCGAGGACCGGGAGGCGGGCCGCGCCGACGCTGTCGTGGGACAGCAGGTGTGTGGAGCGCTCACCGGCGCCGACGTACCCGCGTGGGACACGGCGGACCCGACGTCGCTGCCCTGGCTGACCATCGCCTACGAACCGGTCTGGGCCATCGGGACCGGCCGCAACGCTCGCGGCTCGGATGCGGCCTCAATGGCGGAGACGATCCGTCGGACCCTCGACGGCCTTGGAATTGAAGGCTCGACCATCCCAATCCTCTATGGCGGCTCCGTGACGTCCGCCAACATCGATGAATTCATGGTCGAACAGGGAATCGACGGTGCCCTCGTCGGAGGCGCCTCGCTCAAGGTTGACGAGATGGCCGCAATCGTGGCCCGCGCCGGGATCACCGCCGCTGCGCGCCTGTCCCATGGAGCGGGGACACCTGCCGCACCTGGCGAGCGACACCGAGTCGAGTGAGCGGCCCCGGCCTCCCGCCAAGACCGATCGTTCTCGTCATTCTCGACGGCTTCGGCATCGGTCGTGACCGCGCCGTCGACGCGATTCAGGCTGCCCCGATGCCGACCTGGAGAGGGCTCCTCGAACGGTGGCCGCACTGCGCCCTGGGGGCTTCGGAGGCCGCCGTCGGGCTGCCCGTGGGCCAGATGGGCAATTCCGAGGTTGGCCATCTGAACCTTGGTGCTGGACGCCCGGTACTCCAGGATCTGCCGCGCATCGACGCCGCCATCGCCGACGGGTCGTTCTTCACCCGGCCGGCGCTCCTGGCCGCCTGCGAGCGCGCGAGAGCAACGACAGGACGACTGTCGATGGTCGGGCTCATCGGCCCGGGGGGTGTGCACGCCAACGATCGCCACCTGGTCGCCCTTGCAGAGCTGGCCCGCCAGCAGGGCGTCGGCTCCGTGCGGGTCCACGCCCTCCTCGATGGTCGGGACACGCCTCCGCGATCCGCCATCGATTTCGTTGCGGACCTCGAGCGACGACTCGCCGGTGCGCACCCGGATGTTCGGATCGCAACCGTCGGTGGCCGCTATTTCGCGATGGATCGCGACAGCCGCTGGGATCGAGTGAAGGCTGGCTACGACGCGATCGTCCATCGAGAAGGGGAGTGGGCGGAGCGTGCCACGCTGGGCGTCCGCGCTGCTTACGAGCGTGGGGAATCGGATGAGTTCGTTCGGCCGACCGTCATCGCCGGGGTCGACGGCGGGCTGCGGGACGACGAAGCAATCATCCACCTCAACTTCCGTGCGGACCGGGCGCGCCAACTGACGCACGCCCTCGCCGATACCGACTTCACCGCGTTCGATCGGACCGCTGCGGATGGAGGGCCGCCGCCGCGAAACCTCGCTGTGACCACGATGACCCACTATGAGGCGGGTCTGAACGCGGGGGTCGCGTTTCCTCCCGAAGTCGTCCGGTCGCTGGCCGACGCATGGTCCGAGGCGGGACTTCGTCAACTGCACCTCGCTGAAACCGAGAAGTACGCCCACGTCACGTACTTCTTCAACGGCGGGACTGAAGAACCGCATCCCGGCGAAGATCGCGTCCTCGTCCCCAGCCAGCACGTGGCCACGTATGACCTCGCCCCCGCGATGCGCGCTGTCGCGATCGCTGACACGTTGGTCGCTGCGATTGACGAGGGGACCTACGACGTCATCGTCGCGAACTTTGCCAACCCGGATATGGTCGGACACACCGGCAACTGGACGGCCACGATCGAAGCCCTGTCGGTCATCGATGACTGCCTCGGGAGGATCGCGGACGCGATCGAGCGTCGCGAGATGGCCGACCCGTCGGGACCCGGCGCAGTGCTTGCCATCACAGCGGACCACGGTAATGCCGACGAACTGAGAGACGTCGATGGCCAGCCCGTGACGGCACACTCGCTGAACCCCGTTCCGCTGCTCCTGATGGGCCGCACGCTCCAGGCTATCCACCTGGCTGACGGCGTCCTCGCGGACGTTGCTCCGACCCTGCTGGGGCTGGGCGGGCTGGACCCATGGCCGGAGATCAGCGGGCGCTCGCTGATCCATCGATGAGCGTTGACCAGGCGCGGACACGGCACTTCCCGGCGGGTCTCCACCGGCACGACTTCCATGGTCTCACCGCGCGTGGCCCGGGACTACCCTGTGCTACCATCCGACGCCGTCACTCTGGAGGTCCCACCTCGTGAATCCCGTACTGGCCGCGGGCCAGCTGATCGTCTCGGTTGCCCTCATCCTGTCCGTGATCATGCAGGCTCGAGGGGCCGGCCTGTCCGGTGCATTCGGTGGCGATTCGGCCGTCTACCGGAGCCGACGGGGCATCGAACGCCGCCTCTGGCAGTTCACGATTGCGCTGCTGGTGCTGTTCGTCCTGTTCTCGATGACATCGTTCCTGCTCGACAAGACCGCGGCGTAGCAGCCTTCGCTGGCATGGGGCCGCGAAGGGGCGCGTAATGCATATCCGCGACCGGGCGATCATCAGCGTCCTCTCCCTGGTTCTGATCGCTTTGATGGCGGCCGTCGTGGGTCCCACGCTGAGCCAGGGTGAAGCGCAACCAACGCCCCTTTCAAGCCAGGCGCCGCTCCGGCCGTACGTGGAGGGCGTGGTTGGCTCCGCATCGAGCGTCGGACCATTCGCCGCCCGGTCCGTCGTGGAGCGCGAGATCACCGCACTCTTGTTCCGTGGCCTCGTTCGCCTCGGACCCAACGCCGAACTGGTTGGCGACCTGGCCGATCGATGGTCGGTCAACGAGTCCGGTTCCGAGTGGACGTTTCACCTACGGGCCGGCCTCGCCTGGCAGGACGGGGCACCACTGACGTCGGCCGACGTGGTCTTTACGATCCGGACGCTGAGCGACCCAGCCTATGCCGGGCCCGGGGCGGCATCGTGGCGGGAGGTGACGGCAACGGCGCCGGATCCACAGACCGTGATGCTTGGCCTGGCGACCCCGCTCGGTGGCTTCCTGCAGGCAGCGACGCAGCCGATAGCCCCGGAGCATCTCCTTGGCGGGATTGATCCGGCGGCCCTGCCCAGTGAGAGTTTTGGCCAGCAGCCGGTTGGTTCCGGCTCCTTCCGCCTGACCCTCCTGGATGCCAGCCACGCCTTGCTCCTCCGGCATGTCAGCGGTCCCGCGGCGGCGGATGGCGAGGGATCCGAAACATCGGCGCCAGCAACTGATTCGCTCAGGTCAGCCTCGCCGCTCGTGCCCGGGTCCATCGTCTATCCGTATCTGGACGGTATCGACCTCCGCTTCTTCGCGGACGAAGGAGCCCTTGCCGCGGCCTGGGATCTTGGCGAGCTTGACGGCGCAGCCGGCGTTCCGGCCGAGACGGCGGCGCGATTCGTCAGCGACGGGAACTCCCGGGTGCTTCGCTATCCGTCGAACACGCTGTTCGACGTGACCCTCAACCTCCGTCCG
>JBDTQY010000178.1:0-2871 GCA_039931955.1 Chloroflexota bacterium | reverse complement strand
GCGGGCCCGATCGGCGCCGCGGTGGGCGGGATCGCCGGGGCTGCCGGTGGGTTCGTCGCCGGTGAGGTGCTCGAGCGAGCCGCCGGACGAGCGGCCACCACGACGGACGCCAGCGAGCCGAGGCCCGAGCCGCCCGACGCGATCTGAACGGCACCAGGACGACCCGCGTCTCGTCGAGGATCGGACCGACGGCAGTCACGGCACTGCTATCCTCGGCGCTGAGGATCCCGAGAGCCACCAGCCCCGATCCTCCACGGCCACGGATGGGGATGCCTGATGCCGCAGTCCTGCGATCACTTCGAGCCCGGCGTCGACATCGACGAACCACTCGACGCCTGCTCCTCCTGCATCGAGATCGGCGGGACCTGGGTCCACCTGCGGCAATGCCTGAGCTGCGGGCGGACGAGCTGCTGCGACAACAGCCCGAACCGGCACGCCACGGCCCATTTCCACGAGACAGGCCATCCGATGATCCGAACCGCGGAGCCGGACGAGGATTGGCTGTGGTGCTACGTGGACGACCTTCTCTATCTTCCCGGGCCGGATGGGTACGAGGTGGACGAGGAATGACCGAGGACACGAGCGCCGGCCCACACGGACCACTCGCCAGCGTCATCGCCGTCCGCGGCGGCAAGTCGGGTGGGCTGGAGCACCGGGAGGCGCTGATCTACACCCTCGGCAAGGCGGCCGAACTCGAGCACCTGATCATGCTCCAGTACCTGTTCGCGGCGTTCTCCCTCAAGCAGAAGGTCACCGAGGGACTGTCGATCGAGGTGCTGGCCTCGATGCAGGGCTGGCGGCGGACCCTGCTGGAGATCGGCGAGCAGGAGATGCTCCACCTCGCACTCGTCCAGAACCTCCTGACGGCCGTGGGCGCAGCCCCTCGTTTCTCTCGCCCGAACTTCCCGATGCCGGCCTACGCCTATCCTGCGGGCGTCCGGATCGAGCTGCTGCCGTTCGGCGAGACCGCCCTCCGCCACTTCGCCTACCTCGAGCGACCCGAGGGGATGGCTGTCGAGGATGCCGAGGGCTTCGAGGCGATCGAGCAGGCGGTGCCACTGCCCCGCGACGAGACCGACGAGATCGTCCCGCAGTTGCAGGAATTCGAGACGATCGGCCAGCTGTACCGGTCCATCCAGGCCGGCCTGGAGCACCTGGCCGAACGGCTTGGCGAGGAGCGGCTGTTCATCGGGCCGACGAATGCCCAGGCGACCGAGAAGCACTTCCGCTGGCCGGAGCTCGTCGCGATCACGGACCTGGCATCCGCGCAGCGCGCGATCGACACGATCGTCGAACAGGGCGAGGGAGCCCGCGGGGAGTGGCGCGACGCCCACTTCGGGCGGCTCCTGGGGATCCTCGATGAATACCTGGTGATCAAGGCGGCGGATCCGACCTTCGAACCCGCCCGGCCGGTCGTCGCCGCCAACGTCCGACCCCAGACCACGGGCGTCGTGGTGCCGCTCATCACGGATCCCGGTACGACACGATGCATGGATCTCCTCAACGTCACGTACGAGGTCTGCCTCCAGCTCCTGTCTCGCTACTTCGCCCACACGGACGAGACGCCGGAGCAGCTCGCGGTCCTCGCCGACGTATCCGTCGGGCTGATGTACACGGCGATCAAGCCACTCGGGACGATCGTCACGACGCTGCCCATCGGCTGGGACATGCCGGGCGTCACCGCCGGCGCGGGCTTCGAGCTCTTCTACCAGGTGGATTACCTGCTGCCGCATCGTGAGGCGGCCTGGGTCCTGATGGAGGAGCGGCTCCGGGACGCGGCCGCGTTCGCCGTCCGCTGCGGCCAGCAATGCACGCCGGCCCTGATGCAGCCGCTGGCTCGGGTGGCCAAGTCGCTCGAGGAATACGCCGACAAGCTCCTGGCCGCGTCGTAGGTCCTGTGGAGACCGGCGCGCCGCCCGGATCGACCCGATACCACAAGGAGGATGTTCCATGATCCTGTGCGCACCGGTCACGATCACCAACGAGATCGACCCACGCTGGGGGCGGGCCAGCCGAGTCGCCATCGTCGAGGTTCATGACGGTGACGTGGTCGGCTGGCAGGCCTTCGACGTCGCGTGGGACACGCTGCACGACACAGGCTCCGAGGGAGGACACCACGCGCGGGTCGCCCGGTTCCTGCAGGAGCATGGCGTCCAGGTCGTCGTGGCAGACCACATGGGCGATCCCATGGCACAGATGCTCACCCAGATGGGGATCGAGTCCCGACTGGGCGCCGGCGGTGACGCGCGCCAGGCTATCCTCGCGGCTGCCGAGGCTGGAGCCGACTGACCACCACCCCGCCGGTCACCCTGGCTGGCCTTTGACGCGGGTCATCGACGACAGGCGGCCAGGTCACCGAGCGATGGGCCTTCTCGGACGACACCAAGGCGATCACCGACTTCTTCGGCTGAGAGACCGGACGGCGCCGGCGCGCGCCGCTACGCTGACACGATGCGATATGTCGAGATCGACGGGTTGCGGGCCTCGGTCATCGGGCTCGGAACCTGGCAATTCGGCTCACGCGAGTGGGGGTATGGCGACGCCTACGCGACCGATGTCGCCCCGGCGCTCATCCGTCGCGCGTTCGAACTCGGGATCACCTTCATCGACACGGCCGAGGTCTACGGCTTCGGCCGCTCGGAGCGGATCGTGGGGGCGGCGCTCGGCGATCGGCCGGCCGGTGTCATCGTCGCTACCAAGCTGCTGCCGATCCTGCCTCTGCCCGCGATCACCGAGTGGCGCGGGCGAGCGAGCCGGACGCGCCTCGGGGTGGATGCGATCGATCTGTACCAGCTCCACTCGCCCAATCCGATCGTGCCGCCACGGACGACGATGCGCGGGATGCGCCGGCTGCTCGATGACGGGGTCATC
>JBDTQY010000177.1:0-3356 GCA_039931955.1 Chloroflexota bacterium | reverse complement strand
GGGTGATGTCGGTGACGGCTCCGCCCTTGACGTCACTGAGGAACTGGGAATACGCCATGTTATTCGGCGGGGTGGACTGGCCAACAAGGGTGATTGCGACGGCGAGCGCGACGACGACGAGCGCCAGCATCACGATGCCGTTGCGGAAGAACTTGGGGTTCAACGGGAGCCTCCGGGGAATCTGGGTCGCTGCCGCGCAGCGACCACCGCCGCGAGTATAGCGCCGGACCCGTGACGGCCCTGTTACAGCCGTCGGACGCGGTCAGAGATGCGGACGTCGGCGATCTGAGGGTGACGGATCAAGAGTTGGTAGCGGAGGGCGGATTCGAACCACCGACCAAGGGCTTATGAGTCCCCTGCTCTACCACTGAGCTACTCCGCCGCGGCCAGCATTCTAGCGCAGGCCGCTTTCCCTGCCGCCAACGGGACGTTGTGGTTCAGCGGGATCCGAACAACAGGTGCAGCCAGCTCTCCAAGGGGCCGTTGCCACCGCCTCCGGCGCCCACGCGAACCGCGGCCGAGCCGGGTGCATCGTCGGCCAGTGCCGGCACGCCGGCTCCGAGGGCAAATGGGATCTCCCTCGCCGTCCCGAGCCGATACGCCCGGGCCGCGAGGGCCACGTAGCGGGGCTCCTGGATGAGGATGAACTCCCGCTGCAGGGCGGCCACCTCGATCTGCAGGCTCGTGTTCGCGGCCCGCAATTCGTCAGCGTGGGACGACGCCGCCGTCGCGGAGGCGACCTGGCGACCGAACGAAATGAGACCCCAGGCCAGGGCCACGACGGCCACGGCCTGAAGTAGCCGACGGGGCGAGATCGTCGCCAGGGGCAGCGTTGACGGATCGGGCGCTGCGAGGTCCGAGATCCCCGAGGTCTCGATCGCAGATGCCAGGCGACGGACATCCGATCGTTCGAGCGTCCCGCGTTCCCGCCCACCGGCGGAGGACCCGGAATCGTTCGGTCCTTCGGCCTCCCGCAGGAAGGAGGGAAGCGCCGCGAGGTCGGGCCTGACCGGGTCCAGAGACCCGGGCTGTTGCCCGGTCGGGTCGAGCGGCGCAGGTCCGTCCAGGGGATCCATCCCACCGAGGGTAGCTAACTCGCAGCTCGCGTGTCAACAAGCGTGTGTCGCACATTCGTGATCGTGTCACCCAAGGTGGCACAAGACCACTGCATCGTGCTGTACGCTGACATCGAACACCCGTTCGGTTTGGAGTCCACGATGCGAACCTACGCCCCTGCTACCACCAGCGCCGTGCTCGAGCGCATGCTCGAGGACCCATCGCTCGCGTCGGCCGTCGTCCACCACGAGGTGCTACCGCCCCGAGAGGCCCTGACCGCCCCATTTCCGGATTGGCTCGACGAACGGATCGCGAACGGTCTCAGGAGCCGAGGCGTCACCTCCCTGTACGCTCACCAGGCCGAGGCAATCGAAGCAGTGCATCGCGGTGATGACGTCGTCGTCGTGACGCCAACGGCGTCTGGCAAGACGCTCTGCTACACGCTCCCGGTCCTCCAGGCGCTGGCCAACGATCCATCAGCCCGGGCGCTGTTCCTCTTCCCGACGAAGGCCCTCGGCCAGGACCAGGTCGCCGAGCTGGCCGGGCTGGCTTCCGCGAGCGAACTGACGATCTCGGCGGCGACCTACGACGGGGATACGCCCGCGCCCATCAGGTCGGCGATCCGAACGGCTGGCCAGGTCGTCGTGACGAACCCGGACATGCTCCACTCCGCCATCCTCCCGCATCACACGAAGTGGTTCCAGTTGTTCGAGCAGGTCCAGGTCATCGTGATCGATGAACTGCATACCTACCGCGGTGTCTTCGGGAGCCACGTCGCCAACGTGATCCGGCGACTGTTGCGCCTGTGCCGACACTACGGATCCAACCCCGTCATCGTGTGCGCCTCGGCCACGATCGGCAATCCCGCCGAGCTCGCGGCGCAGTTGACCGGCCGAGCGCCACAACTCGTCGATCGCAATGGGGCGCCGCGCGGAGAGCGCCACGTCCTGCTCGTCAATCCCCCACTCCTGGACGTGGCGACGGGCGCACGATCTTCGGCCCTCAACCACGCCCAGCGTTGGGCGTTGCCGTTCCTCCGTGCCGGGCGCCAGACGATCGTCTTTGGCCGGGCGAGGACCTCCGTCGAGATCCTCCTGACGGGACTCCGCGAAGCGTTACGAGAGCACCTCGGACCCCGGTCGCGCATCCGGGGCTATCGCGGCGGATACCTCCCGACCGAGCGTCGGGCCATCGAGCGCGGCCTTCGCGCCGGCGAAATCCTCGGGGTCGTCTCGACCAACGCCCTGGAGCTCGGGGTGGATATCGGATCCCTCGACGTCGCGGTCCTTGCCGGCTACCCGGGATCGATCGCAGGCACCTGGCAGCAACTCGGTCGAGCGGGGCGGCGCCTTGAATCGTCGGTTGGAATTGTCGTTGCTTCTGCGTCTCCGGTGGATCAATACGTGATCCACCATCCCGAGTTTCTCCTCGATCGATCGCCCGAGGAGGCACGGATCGACCCGGACAATCTGCACATCCTGCTGGCCCACCTGCGGTGCGCAACGTTCGAGCGCCCGTTCGAGCCGGGCGAGGTCTTCGGTCCGGGCCCGGTCGACGATCTCCTCGCCTTCCTCGGCGAGGAGGGCCACGTCCGGCAGTCAGGCGATGGACGCTGGTACTGGAGTTCGGAGAACTTCCCCGCCTCGGAGGTGAGCCTCCGCGCAGCGGCGCCGGAAAACGTGGTGATCATCGACACCACACCTGATCGGCCCCGCGTCCTTGGCGAAGTGGATCTGTTCTCCGCCCAGGTCCTGGTCCACGAGCGGGCAATCTACATCCACGAGTCGGTCCAGTACTACGTCGATCGCCTCGAGTGGGGTGAGCGGAAGGCATACGTCCACCGCGTCGATGCCGATCACTACACGTACGCGAACAGGGCGGTCACCCTGAAACCGCTCGACGTCTTCGCCGAGGCATCCGCCACCGGTGGGAGGCGCCTCCACGGCGAGGTCATGGTCGCCAGCCTCGTGACCCTCTTCAAGAAGCTCAAGTTCAACACGGACGAGAACGTCGGCTGGGGGCCGATCGACCTGCCTGAGCTGGAATTGCAGACGACTGCCTACTGGCTCACCGCGGAGGGAGCAGCCATGGGTTGGCGGCGCGATGATCTCGATGTCGCGCTGGTGGGCACGGGGCGCGCGCTCCAGGCCGTGGCTGCCGTCCTCCTGATGGTCGACCCGCGCGACCTCGGCCTCGTTTCGCAGGTGCGCTCCCCGCATGAGGAGTCGCCCACCATTTACCTCTACGAGGCCATGCCGGGCGGCGTGGGGCTTGCCGAACGTCTCTGGGCTCGCCATGCC
>JBDTQY010000176.1:0-2223 GCA_039931955.1 Chloroflexota bacterium | reverse complement strand
CGGTGGTGCCGCCGGCGCCGTGAGCCGCTACGTGGTCGACGGCTGGATCGCCACCCGCGTGACCGGCGCCTTTCCGTGGGGCACGTTCGTCATCAATCTCTCGGGCTCCGTGGTGCTGGGGGTGCTGTTTGCGCTGGCGATCGAGCGCGGGGCGCTTCCGGCCAGCATCCGGGCGCCCCTCATGATCGGATTCCTCGGCGCCTATACAACGTTCTCGACGCTGATGCTGGAGAGCTGGCGGCTGCTGGAGGATGGCGCCGTGGCGATGGCCCTGCTGAATGCATTCGGGTCGGTCGGGCTCGGCCTGGTCGCCGTCTTTGCCGGACTGACCATCGGGAGGGCACTCGCATGAAGATCGAGGGAACCGGCCTGCTCGCGCGGATCTATATCGGCGAATCGGATACGTGGCATGGACGGCCGCTCTACCAGGCCATCGTCGAGTTGCTGCGCGAACGGGGACTGGCCGGCGCCACCGCCATCCGCGGGATCGAGGGTTTCGGCGCGAAGCAGCACATCCACACGACGCGGATCCTGCGATTGTCCGAGGACTTGCCCGTCCTGATCGAGGTGGTCGATGCGGAGGACCGCATTCGAGCGGTCCTTCCGGAGCTCGATGCCATGGTGGCCGGCGGACTCATCACCCTCGAGCGGGTCGAGGTCATCGCCTATCGTGCGGACGGCGCGGCGGGGAGCGGATGACGGACACCCGGTCTGCGACAGACGCGGCCCCGCTCATTGCCACGATTCGCGACGCCGTCATCGGGGACGACGAGGCGGTCATGGGGCCCTTCGGCCTGCGGCGAGTCACCTACGCGGACTACACGGCGTCTGGGCGATCCCTGACCTTCATCGAGGACTACATTCGCGACTCGGTCCTGCCGCTGTATGCCAATACTCACACCGAGTCGTCCGGCACAGGTTTGCAGACGAGCCGTTTTCGCGAGGACGCCCGGTCGATCATTCGCGAGGCGCTTGGTGGCAACCGCGAGGATCACGTCGTCATCTTCTGCGGATCGGGTTCCACGGCCGCCATCAACAAGCTGGTCGATGTCCTGAACATCCGCCTGCCGGCCGACCTCGACGACCGATTCGGTCTGCGCAGCAAGATCCCCGAGGTTGCCCGCCCGGTCGTCTTCATCGGTCCGTACGAGCATCACTCGAACGAACTGCCCTGGCGCGAGTCGATCGCCGACCTCGTCACGATCCCCGAGGACGCCGACGGACAGATCGATCTGGCGGCGCTCGAACGAGCGTTGACGGCCCACGCGGAGCGGCCACTCAAGATCGGCAGCTTTTCGGCGGCATCGAATGTGACCGGAATCATCAGCGACACCCGGGCGATTTCCGTCCTGCTGCACCGCCACGGAGCACGCTCGTTCTGGGACTTCGGGGCCGCCGCGCCCTACGTGGACGTGGAGCTGGCACCGCACCGCCCGGGCCCCGATGCCGCGCTGGATTACAAGGACGCGGTCTTCATCAGCCCCCACAAGTTCATTGGCGGCCCTGGAACCCCCGGGGTCCTGGCCGCTCGAAGGGACCTCTTCACAAACCGCGTCCCGACGGCACCCGGCGGCGGGACGGTGGCCTACGTCAATCCGAGCGATCACGTCTATCTGTCCGACCCGGAGCACAGGGAGGAGGGCGGGACGCCGGCCATCGTCGAGTCCATCCGGGCGGGCCTCGTCTTCCAGCTCAAGGAGGCGGTGGGCAGCGCCGCCATCCGCGAGCGCGAGGAGTCATTCATCCATCGGGCCATCGAGCGGTGGGAGCGGAGCCCGAACATCGAGATCCTGGGTTCGCACTCGCTGGCACGCCTGTCGATCGTGTCGTTCGTGGTTCGCCATATCGGGCGATACCTGCACCACAACTTCGTGGTCGCACTGCTGAATGACCTGTTCGGGATCCAGTCGCGCGGCGGTTGCTCATGTGCCGGACCGTATGGGCATCGCCTGCTCGGCATCGACATCGAGACCTCGCACGAATTCGAGCGCGAGATTTCCCGCGGTTGCGAAGGGATCAAGCCGGGCTGGATCCGGGTGAACTTCAACTACTTCATCAGCGAGGCGGTCTTCGAGTACATCCTGGCGGCGGTCGAACTGGTCGCGACGGATGGCTGGCGGTTGTTGCCGCACTACCGGTTCGACCCGGCGACCGGGCTGTGGCGCCACCAGATCGAGCCCGCCGAAGCTCCGCTGAGCCTTCGGGACGTGGCCTATCCCGACG
>JBDTQY010000175.1:0-3965 GCA_039931955.1 Chloroflexota bacterium | reverse complement strand
AGCGGTTCATGGGGCGCCGCTGGGATGACCCCGAGGTCAAGCACAGCATCGGGCTGGTCCCATACGCTGTCGAGAAGGATCCCAAGAGCGACGGCATCCGGGTCAAGCTCGCGGACGGCAACGCCTACTCGCCGCCGGAAATCTCGGCGATGATCCTGCAGAAGCTGAAGGCCGACGCTGAGGCCTACCTCAACGAGAAGGTCACCGAGGCGGTCATCACCGTCCCGGCCTACTTTGACGACACGCAGCGCCAGGCGACCAAGGATGCCGGCCGGATCGCCGGTCTGGACGTCAAGCGGATCATCAACGAGCCAACTGCCTCGGCCCTCGCCTACGGCCTCGACAAGAAGCACGACGAGAAGATCGCCGTCTACGACCTGGGCGGTGGCACGTTCGACATCTCGATCCTCGAGCTGGGGGACGGCGTCTTCGAGGTCAAGGCCACGAACGGTGACACGCACCTCGGCGGCGACGACTTCGACCAGCGCGTCATCGATTGGCTGCTGGCCGAATTCAAGAAGGACCAGGGGATCGACCTCGCCAAGGACGCTCAGGCGCTCCAGCGCCTCAAGGAGGCGGCCGAGAAAGCCAAGATCGAGCTCAGCTCGACCATGGCTACCGAGATCAACCTGCCGTACATCACCGCCGACGCCACCGGGCCCAAGCACCTCGTCGTCAACTTGTCGCGAGCCAAGCTTCAGGATCTCGTCGGCGATCTGATCGAGAAGACCAAGGCCCCGGTCCTTGCGGCTCTCAAGGATGCCGGCCTCAAGCCGGCCGAAATCGACGAGGTGATCCTGGTCGGCGGCATGACCCGCATGCCGGCCGTCCAGGAACTGGTCAAGAGCCTGTTCGGAAAGGAGCCGCACCGCGGCGTCAACCCGGATGAGGTCGTCGCGGTTGGTGCTGCGATCCAGGCCGGCGTGCTCGGCGGCGAGGTCAAGGACGTCCTGCTCCTGGACGTGACTCCGCTGTCGCTCGGTATCGAGACGCTCGGTGGCGTCATGACCAAGCTGATCGACCGCAACACCACCATCCCGACGTCGAAGTCGCAGACGTTCTCCACGGCCTCGGACAACCAGAGCCAGGTGGAGATCCACGTCCTCCAGGGCGAGCGTGACTTCGCCACCGACAACAAGACACTTGGCCGCTTCATCCTGGACGGCATTCCGCCCGCCCCGCGGGGAATCCCGCAGGTCGAGGTGACGTTCGATATCGACGCCAACGGCATCCTCGACGTCAAGGCCAAGGACCGCGCAACCAGCAAGGAGCAGCAGGTTCGCATCACCGCCTCGTCCATGCTGGACAAGTCGGCCGTGGACCAGATGGTTCGCGACGCGCAGGAGCATGCCGAGGAGGACCGCAAGCGTCGCGAAGAGGTCGAGACGCGGAACCAGGCGGAGCAGCTCACCTACCAGGCGGAGAAGACGCTCAAGGACCTTGGAGACAAGGTCGCCGCAGAGGATCGGGCGGAGGTCGAGACGAAGGTCGCGGCCCTGCGCGAGTCCCTCAAGGGCGACGATCTCGACGTCGTGAAATCCGGCGCCGAGGCCCTCGCCGAGGCACTGAGCCGCGTCGGAACCGCCGCCTACCAGGCAGCTTCGGCCGCCGGCGAAGGCGAGGACGGCGGCTTCAACCCGAATGGCGGCGACGCCTTCCGCGGCGGGGGAGACGCGGGCGATGGCCCCGGGGCCGATGGGGCCGGGTCCTCCGGCGACAAATCCGGGACCGGCGACAGCGACGGGGAAACGGTCGAAGGCGAGTTCAAGGAGGTCTGATCCTGTCGGCGGCTACGCCGGACTGGGCGTCCATCGGCCACGCCGGGCTGGGCGTTCATCGCGCTGGGCGTTCATCGCGCTGGGCGTTCATCGGCTACGCCGGGCTGGGCGTTGGCCACGCCGGGCTTCGTCGCGCGCGCTGGGCGTTCATCGCGCTGGGCGTTCATCGCGCTGGGCGTTCATCGCGCTGGGCGTTCATCGGCTACGCCGGGCTGGGCGTTGGCCACGCCGGGCTTCGTCGCGCGCGCTGAGTCCGGATACGGCCAGATAGTCACTGCGTGACTACACGTCGACAGATTATTGGCAGGGAGTCACCGTGTGACCAGGTGACTTGATATCGGGCACATTCACGGAGCGCTCACGTTTAGCCGCTCAGTCTCGGTTTCTGGATGCGTTGCCGTCCGGTCACGGCATGAATATCTGGCACGAACCACAGGCCTCGGAGCGGTCGGTCGGGGTTCGGGGCTAGAAGGTAGCTCCGAATGGACGTGGACCGATCGGGCAGGACGGCGCCGAGGGTCTCCGCGAATTGGGCCACCCGCCGCCTGGACGTTCGTGTGTCCGCGATCACCAGCAGCCGACCGGCTCTTCTCGCACTCCAACCGAGGCGACTGGCGATGTCGGCGCTGAGCCGGACCTTCCGATCCAACGTCGAGAGCGTGCTCTGGAGATCCGGAACAACCGTCTTGATCTCGATCACGAGAACGGCGCCGGTCGTCGGGTGCCGGGCGAGGATATCAACCGAGCCGCGCTCGCCGTAGACCGCGAAGGTGACCTCACTCGAACACTCCCAGCCGGCAGCCCGAAGCATGCCCATGACTCGCTCCGTGAGTCCGGCGTGGTCGGCGTCGAGCAGTCGATCCAGCGCCTCTCCGTTGTAGTCGAGTCGAACGGTGAATCGGGCGCCGAGGGTTACAGCGAGACGTTCGAGTTTCCACATCGGCATACGATCGGCCTTGCCGCGTTCGACACGCGCCACGAACGACTGGGACACTGACGCAGCGCCTGCGAGGTCAGTTTGTCTCCAGCGCCGCCGTCGGCGCAGCGCTCGAATTCCACGGCCGAATCTGACACTGTCCATCCGCTCGATGCTCGACCGGCGTCCTCATCCCTGCGTTATCGCGCCCCCATCCCGCCGTCGCGCTGGGTCGCCGCCGCGCTGGAGCCCGCCGCGCCCGATCGTTGCCGCGCGCCGAGCCCGCCGCGCTGGGTCGCCGCCGTCGTGCTGGGTCGCTGCCGCGCTGGGTCGCCGCCACGCGCCGGGGCCGCCGCGCCTGTGCCGCCACGCGCGGCATCGTCCTCGATCCCGGGTAGCATTCCCGTCCCATGACCAACGACCTCGCGACCCCGCCACTCATTCGCGCCCGGGGCCTGACCAAACGGTTCGGCGCGTTCACGGCGGTCGATGCCATCGATTTCGATGTCGCGCCGGGCGAGGCGTTCGGTTTCCTGGGACCTAATGGTGCGGGCAAGACCTCGACGATGCGGATGATCGGCTGCACGTCACCGGCATCCGAGGGGACCCTGTCCGTCCTGGGCATGGACCCGGCGACCGACGGGCCAGCCATCCGCGGTCGACTCGGCGTCGTTCCGCAGGCCGACACCCTCGACGAGGAGCTGACCGTCCGCGAGAACCTGATCATCTACGGCCGCTATTTCGGGCTGAGTCGCTCCGAGTGCGGTCGCCGGGCGGATGAGCTATTGGCCTTTGCGCAGCTCGCCGAACGACGCGACAGCCAGGTGGAGCCGCTCAGCGGTGGCATGAAGCGCCGGCTTACGATCGCTCGCTCGCTCATGAATGAGCCGGACATGATGCTGCTGGACGAGCCGACCACCGGGCTGGATCCGCAGGCGCGCCACCTGCTCTGGGATCGGCTATATCGCCTGAAGCAGCGCGGGGTGACCCTCGTATTGACGACGCACTACATGGATGAGGCGGAGCAGCTCTGCGATCGGCTCGTGATCATGGACAAGGCCCGCATCGTCGCCGAAGGATCTCCCCGCAAGCTCATCGCCGACCACAGCACGCGCGAAGTGACCGAACTCCGATTCCCGCCGGGCGTCCAGGAGACGCTGGACGGCCGACTCGACGACCTCGCCGACCGGATCGAGCACCTGCCGGACCGTCTCCTGTTGTATGCGGAGGATGGTGAAGCGGTCGCCGTTGCGGTGCATAACCGTGGCCTT
>JBDTQY010000174.1:0-5902 GCA_039931955.1 Chloroflexota bacterium | reverse complement strand
CGGTCGTTTCGGTCGAGTCAAGGTCGGGGAGCTGGCGCTTGAACTCATCGATGTACATGCGTTCGAAAGGGTAGCCGATGCTGCCCGTCAGCGCCCCGGCCCAGGCGGGTTGCGCCGAGGTTGCGGAACGGAACCGGGTCGGCAGCCGGCGGCTGTGCTAGCGTCCCGGCATGCAGTCCTTCGACCCCTTCAGCGCGCTCATCGTGGTCGACATCCAGAACGATTTTGCCGATCCCAGGGGGTCATTGAGCGTCGCCGGCGGTGAGGCGACCATCCCGATCGTGAATGCTGCCGCGCGATCGGCAATCGAGGCGGGGGCGTTCGTGGGCTACACGCAGGACTGGCACCCGGCACACACCCCGCACTTCGCCCAGGACGGCGGTATCTGGCCGGTCCACTGCGTTGCTGACGCGTGGGGCTCGGCCTTTCATCCGGCTCTCGAAGTACTGGGCCCCAGCCTCCACAAGGGTGCCGATGGCCAGGACGGCTATTCCGGCTTCACGATGCGCGACCCAATTTCGGGTGTCGAGGTCCCAACCGAACTGGACGACTTGCTCCGGGAGCGGGGCATCGAACGGGTGGTCGTGTGTGGCCTGGCGACCGACTACTGCGTCCGGGAGACCGCCCTCGACGCGGTTCGCCTGGGCTACGCAACAGCGGTGCTGGTTGACGGCATCGCCGCCGTGGATCTTGAGTCCGGCGACGGCGAGCGGGCCCTGGCCGAGCTCCAGGCAGCCGGCGTCCGCCTACTCCGCTCGGACACAGCCGACCCGGACTGACGGCGGTGCAGATCCACCTCGTCGACGCGACCTATGAACTGTTCCGGGCGCACTACGCGCCAAGGCCGCCCGTGCTCGGCAGGGATGGAATGCAGCTGTCGGGCGTGGCGGGTCTGATCGACCAGCTCCTCTACCTCCTGCGGGACGAGGGAGCGACCCACGTCGGGTGCGCTACAGATCGGGTCATCGAGTCATTCCGCAACGACCTCTATCCAGGCTACAAGTCGTCCGCGGGCATGCCCCCGGAGCTGCTGGCCCAGTTCCCGGTCGCGGAACAGGCGATCGAGGCCCTCGGGATCGTTCTCTGGCCGATGACCGACTTTGAAGCCGACGATGCCATTTCGGCCGCCTGCCGGCGGTTCGCCGCGGAAGCCGCCGTCGAGCGGATCCTCATCTGCACCCCGGACAAGGACATGGCTCAGCTGGTCGAGGGCGATCGTGTCGTCCTCCTCGATCGCCGCCGGCGGATCACCTACGACGAAGCTGGGGTCTGGGCGAAATGGGGCGTCGCCCCAGCCTCGATCCCGGACTGGCTGGCGCTGGTCGGGGACAGCTCGGACGGCTTCCCGGGCCTCCAGGGCTGGGGCGCGAAATCCGCGGCCGCGGTCCTGGCACGGTATCCGCACCTGGAGGACATTCCCGAGCGCGCCTTCGCCTGGGACGTGGCCCGACTCCGAGGCGGGCCAACCCTCGCGGAGACGCTGAGAACACATTGGGACGAGGCGCTCCTCTACCGCTCGCTCGCGCGGCTCCGCGACATCGAGGATGGCGTCCCGATCCCGCAGCAGTCGTCAGAAGAGTTGCGCTGGGCCGGGGCGCCCCGGGTGACCTGGGAGGCGTTCTGCGACCAATGGGGCCTCGGCCAACTTCGAGGCCGGCCCCATCGCTGGCAGCGCGAGGGCTGAACCTCGCCGCGCCTGAAGCTCGAGCCCCGAATCAGCCTCTGACGCGAGCCAGCATGTCCGCATGGTGGCCCGCTGGGGTTGCCAGGACCCCGATGGACTTGGTGGGTGCTGTGATCTCGAACCAGCTGGCGCCGTCGAGATCGGTCACCGTGGCGCCGGCGCGCTCGGCGATGAGCCCGGCCGCCGCGATGTCCCAGGTGGAGAGCCCACCCTGCTGGACGAACGCATCGAACCGACCGTTGGCGACGTAGACGAGGGCGAGGGCCGCAGAGCCCATCGAACGCGAGACCCGGATTGCGCGACGGATGCCCTTTCCCCGGCCCACGACGTTCCGCCCAGCCAGCGACAGCGAGACGACGAAGTCGCTGAGGCGCGCCTTGGTGGAGGCCCGGATCTCGCTTCCATTAAGGGTCGCCGGACCATCGACCGTTGCCCCGAAGGATTCGCCTCGGGTCGGATCGTGGACGACACCGACCACCGGCCGCCCATCGATCACGAGCGCGATCGAAACACAGAACATCGGGATCCCGTTGGCATAGTTGATCGTCCCGTCGAGCGGATCGACCACCCAGACACGTCCGATTCCGGAAGAAGCGGTCTGCCCGGCCGCCGCATCGTGCTCGCCGGTTTCCTCCGCGAGCAGCGCGTCCCCAGGGAACGCGACCCGGATGCCGTCGAGGATCAGGGCCTCGGACAGGTGGTCCACCTCGGTCACCACGTCGCGGGCGGATTTGTAGTCGATCTGCTCGACCCGCTCGTATCGCTCCATCTGGAGCTCTCCAGCCCGGACCGCGAGTTCCAGTGCGACGGCAAGCTCAGCCGCGTACGCCGACGCCGGTTCGTTCGTTGGTGCCGGTTCGTTCGTCACGGAGATTGGCAATCGACGCCGAGGTCCTGCACCGCGAGCCCGAAGACGGATACCGCCGCCGTGAACTCGATCGTCTCCCCCGCCGGAATGTTCGGCGTCTGGAGCAACTGTCCGGGCCCGCCCACTGGGCGTGCCGCCTCGACGACGCGACAAGTGGTGGCGGATGCAGTCGATCCCTTGTTGGTCACGGCGACGGTCACCTCGAGACCGGTGGTCGCCGACGCCACGTGAAGCACCTCGCCGCTGAATGGCCCGATGCCGCCGATCGCGAGCCGTCCGACCAACGCGAGGAACAGGACGAACAGGACGATCCCGCCGGCCGCCAGGGCGTGGACCTGCGTGGTCGCTGGCTGTTTCAGGCCGAGTGGATTGCAGTCTTCGCAGAGGGCGACGTGGATGGACACGGCTCGGCCACAGCGGACGCATCCGTGCATCAGGGTGGGATTCGAACGATCAGGGGAAGTCATGCGCTCGGCGATGGTGCCACGATCCCGCGCCGAGAGCGCTGGGCAAGTGGATCAGCGGTCAGCGGCTCTGACAAGCCGGTCCACGTCCGCCGTCGTCCGGGCGGCGATGGTGACCTCGTCAGCCCCCGCGGCAGCCCAGCGCTCGACCATCTCGGAGCGGGCGTCGATCCATGGGCTGTCGGACAGGGCGTCCTGCCCGCTGCGACCCCCACCGAATCCCACCACGATCCGGACATCGGAGCGGGCTCGACCGGCGGCGCCAAGGGCCTCGAGGTACGGCGCGTGGAGTCGATCGAAGTCCCTCGACTCGGCCGCCCAGCCGTCCGCCACGCGAGCGGCAATCCGGATGCCGGCCGGCGAACTGGCGCCGACCAGGATCGTCGGGGCGGGAGAGGGGCTCGGGTGGGCGACCGCCTCCTCGAGCGGGTAGAAGGGGCCGGGAAGCGACGCCGGACCGCCTGACCAGAGGGCCCGGATGACGGTGATGGCCTCCTCGAGGCGCGCGGCGCGCTCTTTAGGTTCCGGGAAGTCGATCCCGTAGGCGCGATGCTCCGCTGGATGGCCGCCGATCCCGATGCCGAGCGTCAGTCGACCGCCGCTGATCGCCTGGACGGTTCCGGCCATGCGCGCAAGGACGGCGGGGTGGCGGTTCATGACGTTCGTCACGAAGGAGCCAATGCCGATCCGCGATGTCACCGCGGCTGCGGCTGCGAGCGTCGTCCATTGCTCGAGGACGGGCACGGATCGGTCGCCACGGCCGATGAAATGGTCCCAGCACCAGATACCGTCGTATCCGGCATCCTCCAGCCGCCTGGCCCCGTCCAGCCACCAGTCGATATCGGAGCCGATGGATCCGAGCGTGACCCCGACCCGAAGGCGACCCTCCATCGTGGGTCTAGAGCCCCGTCTCGAAGAGGCGGATGTCCTCGCTGTTCATGGCGTGACCATCGCCGCGGGTGGGCCCGAGGGCGCCCTTCGCACCGAGCGCGTCCAGATCGGCCGGGAAGCGGCCGATGAGGTCGAGAACCACGGCCTGGATCCGCTCGGCGTTCTGGGCGAAGACCTCGAGCACATTCAAGGCATTGACGGCCTCGGTCCCTTCGTGGACTCCAGCGTCGTAGTCGGTGATCAGCGCGATGTTCACGACCGCCATCCCGAGCTCCCGGCACAACCAGGCCTCGGGATACTGGGTCATGTTGATGACCTCCCAGCCGGCGTCGCTGAACCACTTCGATTCGGCCTTGGTCGAGAAGCGAGGTCCCTCGATCACGACGACCGTGCCTCGCTCGTGGACCTCGATGCCGTGGTCCCGAATCGTCTGGATCGCCAGGCCGCGGAGGGTCGGGTCGTAGGTTTCTGCCGAGGAGAGATGGGTCACGATCGGACCGTCATAGAACGTATGCGGTCGTTGGCCGCCGGTTCGATCGACGAACTGATCGCAGACGACAAAGTCGCCCGGCTTGACTCGCAGGTCCAGGGAGCCAGCGGCGCAGGGCGAGATGACCGCCTTGACCCCGAGCGAGCGCATCGCCCAGACGTTGGCTCGGTAGTTGATGCGATGCGGTGGAATGGTGTGTCGCCGGCCGTGTCGCGGCAGGAAGGCCACCTTTCGGCCGCCGACTGTCGCGAGGAAGAAGCTGTCCGAGGGCGGCCCGTACGGGGTATCGACCTTGATCTCGCGCACGTCGCCGAGCAGCGAGTAGAAGCCGGACCCTCCGAACACGCCGATCTCTGCCTGCTCCGTCACCGTCCTACCTCCGACTCCGCTGCTCGTCCGGCGACCGGCGCCGGGATCCCTGGTGGACGTGGCGATTGTATGCGGCAGGCGTCCCGGGCCAGTGCTTGGGTGTGGACTACGATATTCGCGGCGTACGACGAACAGGAGGGACCGATGGACATCCATGACGAGCGCTCCCCTGATCCGGCGGTCCCGCCGACGAGTCGCACCACAGCCTTCGAGGAGCGCGCTGAGAGCCTGGGTCGCGACGCCGAGGGAGCCGCTCGCCGGTTTGCGGCGAACCCGGCCGTGCGGTCCGCGAGTGACTTCGGGGCACGTGCCTGGGGTCTGGTTCTCCTGGCCGTCGGCCTCTGGCTCTTCGCACAGATCACCCTTCGTCTGGACCTTCCTGACGTGGCCTGGGCGGACCTCTGGCCTGCCGGACTAATCGTGATCGGGCTGATCGTGCTCCTCGGATCGGGGCGGAGGCGGTGATCGAGCCGGTGCGCCCGGAGGATCACCTCTCCCTGGCCGACTGGCGCCGCCAGGTCGCCGACCTCTACGCCGAGGTCCGGAGGCGCGGGGGCTCGAATCCCGAGGACGCGTGGGACTACTGGAAATCGACACGCGGCCGGCTGTACACGGAGCACCCCCAGTCGCCCGTGCCATCGCCCGCGCGGGCCGGCTTCAGCAACCGCTACTGGCCATACGATCCGGCCCTGCGCTTCGAAGTCCGGGTCCATGGCGACGACCGATTGAATACGGGCCCGGCGGCGCCCGTCCAGCTGCTGGTGTCCGCCGTGAAGCCTGCGACTGTCGCACCTCTGACCTCGGCCGACCTTCTGATGAGCACCGGCGACGCACTGAGCTTCGCGCGGATCGGATTCGTCGAGATCCCGTTCGACACCGGTATTCGGCAACTGTCTCTGTTCTGGATGGCCGGCTACGCGGGCGGTCTCTTCCTGCCATTTCGGGACGCGACGAACGGCGAGACGACCTACGGGGCGGGCCGCTACCTGCTCGACACCGCCAAGGCTGCGGATCTCGGAAGGGGCAGCACGGGCGATGGCCTGATCCTGGACTTCAACTTCGCCTTCCACCCGTCGTGTGCCTTTGATCCCAAGTGGGCGTGCCCCCTCGCCCCGCCGGAAAATCGCCTTGACATC
>JBDTQY010000173.1:0-3996 GCA_039931955.1 Chloroflexota bacterium | reverse complement strand
ACCCCGTACCGTGCCCGGAGGCTCTCATTTGTCAACAACGTCCCTGGTGACGACATCTAGCCGCAGACCTTCGGCTTTGGTTGCGGGTGCGCCCCGGAAGCCCAGCAGCCAACAACGCAACCCCGAGTGCGGACAGGACCGCAGGCACGAAGCGGGTTCAGGCTCGAGCCAGGCGTTCGTCCACGCACGAAGGCTAGCAGCGGGATCTTCCTCATCGCGGCGCTGGTGACTGCGGTCGCGCTGGTGCCGGCGCTGACCTTCGGCCGGCGGACGCGAGTCGAATCGTAGGAGTCGTCTCCCTGCCCAGGATCAGGAGCAGACCCGGGGCTTGGGGACCGGATGGGCGGCCGCATGATCGGCCGGGCCGGAGCTGACGAATTCGGCAACGACCTGGGTCTTGCCCGGCGTGCCCTTGGGGCCCTCGGACGTCTGCAGCCAGACCTGCTCGGTGGAGGCCGCGATCGCCGGGTCGAGGTCCAGTCGGTGCCGCCGCACCTCCTTGATCTGATAGAGGAACACCTGGTCGTCGCTGGTGTAGACCTCGACAACCATGAAGATCATCCCGGCTCCGTCGTCGATCTTCGACGCGGTCAGGATCGGCAGGAACATTCCGGTCCGGGCATGGGCATACAGGTAGGTGGCTCGCCCGAAGCCGGGCTGGCCCAACTCCCGGAGGTACATGGCCACGTCACACAGGGGATAGGCCGCCGGGTCTGGTGGGAGGATGACCGGCAGATCTATTCCGAGATCCGCGACCACGACCCGAGTGGCGACTCGATCGGCAGGCGGGGTCATCGTCATCGTCGCGGTCGCCAGCGGCTCGTTCGAGGGGCTCGCGGTCGGTGATGGCCGCTCGGTTGGGGGCGCCGTAACGACGATCGGGACCTGCGACGTATCCGGCCCAGCCTCGACCGGCGAGCTGTAGGTCAGGAGCCCGGCCGCGAGCAAGGCGACACCGAGCGCCGACAGGAGCGCGGGCACGATCCGAGCGCGAGCACGTTCGATGCGTTCGTCCACGATTGGAAGGCTAGCAGTCGACCTCGGTAATCGCCGGGACCCGCTCGTACTGGTACGCTCGGCCTGATGGGACCACGCGCCGCTGTTTTCGCCGGACTGCTCAGTGGAGCCGCAGTTGCAGTTGCGATCCTGATCGCGGCGGTCGCACTCCTGCCGGACTTGGCCGCTGCGCCGACTGAGTCACCGCCCGCGTCCTCGGCGATACCACCCGCGACAACGGCACCCGGCTCCCAGCCCCTTCCGAGTGTCGGCGCCTCGATCGGATCCATCCGGTTCCATATCGGCGAGCCGGCCCCACCCCTGTCCGTCGCTCAGCTTGGCGGTGGCCAGATCGATCTGGCGAACCTCGCCGGTCATCCCGTCTGGATCAACTTCATGCAGACAACCTGCCCGCCGTGCGTGGACGAGTTTCCCCTCATGAGCGGCTTCGCGACCCGCTACGCGGAGGCCGGGCTCGTGGTCGTGGCCATCGACGTCCGCGAGGATGAGGGAACCGTCGGCTCCTTCGTGCGCCTCGTGAACGCACGATTTCCCGTCGGTCTGGATGCTGATGGCAGCGCCGCTGCTGCGTGGGATGCCATCGCCCTGCCGATCCACTTCTGGGTGGACCGCGACGGGGTTGTCCGGGCGGGCGCGCTCGGCGGCATCGGCCCCGATGTCATGGCCGAGAACCTCGGGATGATCCTGCCCGACGTGGACGTCACGCCCTGAGCCTCGCGCGACACGTGTAGCGCACCTCTGCGCCCTGTTAACTACTGGATGGCGCGGGCTGCGGCCCCGACGATCTCGAGCAATGGACCTGGGATCAGCCCGAAGGAGATCGTCAGGAGCGCCGTGACGGCCAGCCCGAGCCACATCAAGCGACCATGCGCCAGTCCCGGCTCCTCGGACACGGGATCCCGCATGAACATGTAGACGACGATGCGGAGGTAATAGAACGCTGCCGCTGCGGCGTTAAGGACGGTGATCACTGCGAGAAGCCCGAGGACTTCGCTGCCGGCCTGGCTAGCCTGGACAGCCGCCAGGATGACGTAGGCCTTGGCGAAGAACCCGGCCGTCGGGGGGATGCCGGTGAGCGACAGCAGGAAGAGCGTCATCAGGATCGCAAGGGCCGGCTCACGGCGGGCGAGTCCGGCGAATGAATTCAGGTTGGAGGTCACGCCTGGTCGTCGCTGGAGGGCGGCGATGACGGCAAAAACCCCGAGGTTCATCACGGAGTAGGCAGCCGCATAGAAGAGCAGTCCCTCGAGCCCCTCGATCCGTCCAGCCGCAAAGGCAGCCAGCCCGACGAGAATGTATCCCGTGTGGGCGATGGAGCTGTACCCGAGCATCCGCTTCACGTTGGTCTGGGTCAGGGCCACGAGGTTTCCGACCGTCATGGTGAGCATGGCCAGGACCACGACAACCGGCAGCCAGTCGAGCTTGAGCGGACCAAGTGCCTCGACGAATAGGCGAAGGATGAGGGCAAACGCCGCTACCTTCGGCCCAACACTCAGGTATCCCGTCACCGGGGTCGGCGAGCCCTGGTAGGCGTCCGGAGTCCAGTAGTGGAAGGGGACCGCCGCGATCTTGAACGCGACGCCGGTCGTCAGGAACGCGAGTCCGAGTGCCAATCCAGCAGACATGCCGCCGGACGCGGTCAGCACGGTAAGGTGATCCGCGACCTCGGCGATCCGTGTCGTGCCGGTCAGGCCCCAGACAAAGGCGAGGCCGAAGAGGAAGATCGCCGAGCTGAAGGAGCCGAGGAGGAAGTACTTGATGGACCCCTCGGTCGAGAACCCGTCCGACTTGTGATACCCGGCGAGCAAGTAGCCCGGCAGAACCATCAACTCGAGGCCGATGAACAGGACGAGGAGGTCGGCCGAAGCCGCCAGGAGCATCGCACCGGTCATGGCGAACAGCAGCACCGCTGCGAACTCGGCCAGCGGCAGCCGCCGCGCTTCGAGGTAGTCCGGGGCAAATAGCAGGGTCATCGCGACGATCCCGATGAAGATCACATCGAGGTACGTCGTCAGTTCGTCCACGCGGTACGAACCGCCGAAGGCCGTTGCCGAGGTCGCGCCGGTCGTGATGGTCAGTAGCGTCACGAGCGCGAGGCCGGCAAACGCAACCGCCAGCGTGACGGTCCGGCGCCCCGGGACGATGATGTCGGCGATCACAACAGCGCCTGCGACCAGGATGGCCGCGACGAACGGGGCGATCGTGACAAGGTCCTGGAACGTCATTGGGGATCAGTCATGCCGAGATCTTCGGCCGAGGACCGGTTACGGAACAGCGGAAGCGTCACGACGCGCACGACCACCACGGCCGTGAGCGCCCCGAGTCCGATGGCGAGGGCCAGTGGGTCGATCGCGATGGCCGTTCCGGCATTCGCGTCGGCCAGCGCCCGGTCGACCGAGCCACGCATGATGTCGAGGAGGATCCCGGGGAACAGCCCGAAGGCCACGACCAAGGCGGCCAGGGGTGCCACAGTCAGGATTTCGATGGGGGTGATATCCCGGAGGTGTGATCCGAGTCCCGAGAAGAAGGCCGAAACCTCGCCGGTCGTAACTCGCTGGAACATCCACAGCCAGTAGGCGGCCACCAGGATCATCACGAACGTTGCGGTGACTGCGACCAGCGGGTTGAAGGCGAATGAGCCAACCAGCGTCAGGAACTCGCCAACGAAACCGGACAACCCCGGCAGGCCGGCCGAGGCGAAGACGAAGAAGCCGAAGATCGCAACGTAGACAGGCATGCGAGCCGCCAGGCCACCCATCTTGGCGATCGTCCGATCGTGGGTGCGTTCATAGAGCACACCAACGAGGAGGAACAGGGCGCCCGTGATCAGGCCGTGATTGACCATCTGGACAATCGCACCGTCCATGCCCTGGGGCTGGAAGATGAAGATCCCGAGCGTCACGAAACCCATGTGGCTGACCGACGAGTACGCCACGAGCTTCTTGAGGTCCGGCTGGACCAGCGCCACGATCGCCCCAT
>JBDTQY010000172.1:0-9483 GCA_039931955.1 Chloroflexota bacterium | reverse complement strand
ATGGGTTGGATGCGGAGCGGCGCGCGTCCCCCCTCCCCGACGACGATTCGCTGGTCCGCGCTGCCCGGGCCTACGACGCCGTTGCCATAGAAGGCGCACTCGACGCGCTCTTCGCGCGAGGATCCTATGAATCCGTCATCGACGAGGTCGTCTTGCCGGCGGTCGCCGCGCTTGGAACCGCGTGGGAGGACGGGCGGCTTGATGTCGCGGGCGAGCATCTCGCCAGCGCCGCCGTACAGCGGCGGCTCGCCTCGCAGTTCGACATGGCCGGCGCGCCTCGACCTGGTCCGGCCGTGGTGGTCGGGCTGCCGAGCGGAGCTCGCCACGAGATCGGGACGATCGCGTTCGCAGTTGCCCTCCGCCGCCGCGGCAGCAATGTGCTGTATCTCGGCCCGGACGTCCCGACTTCTTCGTGGGTCCATGTAACTGGCGGCCCAGTCTCTGGCGCGGTCATCGGGGTGCCGCGAATGGAAGATGTGCCTCCTGCAAGAGAGGTCCTGGACGCCCTGCATCGCGAGCGGCCTGGTATTCGGGTGGCCGTGGGCGGTCCCGGGGCGGCGGCGGCGGTCCAGCCGGGAAACCTGGTTGTCGGCCCGCGGATCGCTGATGCCGCGCAGGCCGTCGTGGAGTTCCTGAAAGCAACCTGAGGGCGGCCTGCCTCCCGTGACCCTCGACCGCGACCCGGCACCGATCATCGTCTGGTTTCGGCGCGACCTGCGACTGGACGATCACCCGGCGCTCACCGAGGCCGTGGCGTCCGGGCGGCCAGTCATTCCACTCGTCGTGCTCGACACGCGGCTCGATTCGTCCCCGACGATGGGACCGCGGCGACGGGACGCATATCAGCGGGCGGTGGTGGCGCTGGATCGCGATCTTCGTACCATCGGGGCTCGCCTGATCGTGCGGCGCGGTGATCCCCGGGCCGTGGTCGCTGGAGTCGCTGTCGAGACAGGCGCCCACGAAGTCCTTGCGACCCGGGACGTGACTCCGTATGGTCAGCTCCGGGACCGTGAGATTGCGGTCACAGTGCCCCTGCGGCTGCTGCCCGGCACACTCGTCGTCGATCCGGAGCTGACGGGCGAGGTCCGCGTCTTCACGCCCTTTCACCGACGCTGGGCGGAGCGGCTGACGGTCCTTCCGGTGCCCGCCCCCACCGGCATCCAGGTACCGCCAGGGATCGTGAGCGAGCGGCTGCCGGACGCAGAAGCCCGAGGCGGGCCGGAGGCGCTCGACCACCTTCATCGATTTGCTCGTGAGCGGGCTCGAACCTACGAGGCGAGCCGGAACCGTCTCGATCTGGATGGCACGAGCGGTCTTTCGCAGGCGCTGCACCTCGGCACGCTGTCCGCCCGTCGAGCCGTCCAGGCCGTGGACGTGGAGCCGTTCACCCGGCAGCTGGCGTGGCGCGACTGGGCTCACCATCTCCTGTGGTTCGAGCCGGCGATCGCCGGCTCACCGCCCGAACGCAACCGCCCGGAGATCGCGTGGAGGGACGATGCGGCGGGAATCCAAGCCTGGAAGGACGGATTGACCGGCTACCCGACCGTGGATGCCGCGATGCGGCAGTTACATGCCGAGGGGACCATGCACAACCGCGCCCGCATGATCGTTGCGTCGTTCCTCACCAAGGACCTGCTGGTGGATTGGCGGGTCGGTGCGGCCCATTTTCTGCGTGAGCTGGCTGACGCCGACGTCGCCAATAATCTCCTGGGCTGGCGGTGGTCAGCCGGTGTCGGGCACGACGCGGCGCCCTACTTCCGGATCATGAACCCGAGCCTTCAGGGCGAGCGGTTCGACCCGAACGGAGCATGGGTGCGACGCTGGGTGCCGGAGGTGGCTGCACTGCCTCCCAAGTTCGTGCATCGGCCGTGGGACACGCCGGGAGGACCGCCGAGTGGCTACCCGGCGCCAATCGTCGAGCATTCGATGGCGCGGACGCGAGCGCTCGAGGCGTTTCGCGGGCGGACGCGGTACGACGACGCCCGGGATCGCTAGGATTACGTCACTCCCCGACCCCGGATCCCCGGGCAGTCCAAATACCCAATTCCCGGCTCCCACCAGGAGAGAACCCATGCGACTCGAAGGCAAGGTTTCCATCATTACGGGCGGCGGAGGCGGCATGGGCCGGGTGGCGTCGCTGATGTTTGCCGCAGAAGGCTCCAAGGTCGTCGTGGCCGAGTTCAGCGAGGCCGCCGGCGAAGAGACCGTTCGGCTGGTCCGCGAGGCGGGCGGTGAGGCGACCTTCGTCAAGGTCAACGTCGCCGACGAGACCAGTGCGAAGGGCATGGTCGACCACGCCATCGCCACCTACGGGCGCGTGGATGTCCTCTACAACAACGCCGGGATCATGCCCGAGGAGGACCACTCGGTCATCGACACGTCCGTCGAGGCGTGGGACCGGGTCATGGCCGTCAACGTCCGGGGCGTCTTCCTGGGCTGCAAGTACGCCATCCCGGAGATGGTGAAGCAGGGCTCCGGCTCCATCATCAACATCGCCAGCTTCGTGGCCCTCATGGGCTGCTCCAATCCGCAGGATGCCTACACCGCGTCAAAGGGCGCGGTCCTTGCCCTCACGAAGTCGCTGGCGGTTCAATTTGCGCCGAGCGGGGTCCGGACCAACGCCATCTGCCCCGGGCCGGTCGAGACGCCCCTCCTGATGGACTGGCTCGTCAAGGATGAAGAGGCAAAGCGGATCCGCCTGGCACGGAACCCCACGGGCCGCTTCGGCAAGCCGGAGGAGATCGTCGCGATGGGTATCTACCTGGCCAGCGACGAGTCCCGCTGGACCAACGGCGCTCAGATGGTCGTTGACGGCGGAATCACGGTCAACTACTTCTAGGGACGAGGGCGCGAGGGCGCGAGGCATCGCGAGGGCGCGAGGCATCGCGAGGGCGTCGCGGCGGAGTCCGGGGGGCGTCTGAGTGCCGGGGCGGCTCGATACGCTGGGGCGGCTAGATACGCCGGATCCAATCTGCCAGGTACTCCTGGGGAGAGTCGTAGTTGCGGTCGAGCGGCCGATCCTGGTTCATTGACCTTGCCCCCGCCCGCGTCCCAGCACGACCCGATGCCCCGGTCCCCACGATCGGCGTCGATGGCGGGCCCAATACTCGACCCACGAGTAGGCGGCGCCTGAGCGCCCGGCGACGGCTGCGCGCCGCGAGTAAGCGGCGCCTGAGCGCCCGGCGACGGCTGCGCGCCGCGAGTAAGCGGCGGCTGAGCGCCCGGCGGGGTCAGCGTCCGGCGGCGGCTGAGCGCCCGGCGGCGGCTGAGCGCCCGGCGGGGTCAGCGTCCGGCGGCGTCAGCGCCGGCCGGGGCCCGGGCCAGGTCGCAGGTCGCCCGACGCCCCGGCAGCGCCTGAGGTCAGGCCCGCTCGCGCAGCCGGCGCAGCGTGTCGGACGCGCCCGACACGATCAGCCCATCGCCAACGACCAGGACGCGATCCAGGGGCGGATTCGGCTCGTAATCACTGGGGCCTCGCACGACGGCCATCAGGTGGATCCCGTCCTCGACGAGCGAGCCTACGGTGCGGCCGACGAGCGGGCCATCGGCGGCCACTTCGACTTCCTCCATGGAGAAGGCCAGTTGGCCATGCGAGAGGGCGTAATCGATGAAATCCGCCACTCGGGGTCGGGTGGCCAGTTCCGCGATCTGGCGCCCCGCACGCGTGTATGGAGAGACGACGCGATTGGCCCCGGCCTGCAGCACCTTGGACTCGGCACCGACGTAGTTCGCCCGCGCGACGATGAACAGCTCGGGGTTGATGGCTCGCGCTGAGAGGGTTACGTACACGTTGTTGGCGTCCGAGTCGATCGTGGTGATCAGGCCGCGTGCCCGCTCGATTCCCGCCTGGTGCAGAACCTCATCGCGCGTGGCGTCGCCTTCGACCACGAGGTACCCGTCGGTCAGGGCCGTCTCCAGCGAGGCAGGATTGATGTCGACGATCACGAACGGGATCGACGCATGTTCGAATTCGCGGGCCACCGTCGCACCGACGCGGCCATAGCCACACAGAATGAAGTGTCCGTTCAGTGCGCCGACCGCGTCTCGCATGCGTCGTTGCTCCCTCCTGCCGCTGGCGACCTCGCTGAGGACTGACTCGGCCATGATTCCGATCGACCCGAAGATGACCACCACCCCGCCGATGGACACGATCATCGTCCAGATGCGCCCGACCGTGTCGAGTGGCCGGACCTCGTTGTAGCCGACGGTCGTCATGGTAGTCACGGTCATGTACAGGCCGTCCTCGAACGACCACCCGACCAGGACCACGTAGCCGAGCGAGCCGATGACGATCGCGCCCAGGACGACAGCGGCCCAGATCCGAACGTGCCCGCGCACGGACGCCCAACGGGCCGCATTCGTGCCCGGCCGGCGGGTCGATCGCGCCGCTCCTGCGCTGGATTGCGTAGCCATATCGTGAATCTAACCCGCTGGCAGTGGCTCTGTTGGAGGTCGCACGAAACCCCGCTGACCGGACATGCGGGGAGTAGACCCGATAATGGCCTCGTGATCCGACCATTGGACGGACCCTGGCCATGAACGAGACGCTCTCGTTCATCCTCGACGTGGGCGTCGCCACGGCCGCGGCGCTGCTCGGCGGAGTGATCGCGAGGCGCCTCGGGCAGCCACCGCTTGTCGGCTATCTCCTCGCGGGGATCGTCATTGGACCATTCACCCCGGGATTCGTCGGTGACGTTGGCCGGATCTCTGTCCTGGCGGAGGTTGGCGTCGTCCTCCTCGTCTTCGCCCTCGGCGTGGAGTTCTCGCTTCGCGAGCTGAACGAGGTTCGACGAGTGGCGTTGGGTGCGGCAGGCGCCCAGATCGCCATCACCCTGATTGCGGGGGCTGCGATCGCCACGGCTGCGGGGATTGAGCCGCGGGCCGCCCTCGTGGTTGGCGCCGTCCTCGCGGTGTCCTCGACGCTCGTCGTCGCCAAATCCCTCGCTCGCCGTGGTGAGCTCGACAGCACGCACGGCCGTAACGCCATCGGCTGGATGATCGTGCAGGACCTCGCCACCATCGTCTTCATCGTCGCCCTGCCGCCCCTGGCCGCCGATGAGTTGAGCGCCGGGCCGGTGCTCTTCGCCGTCGGCAAAGGCGCCCTCTTCCTGGCGATCGCGTTCATCATCGGGACGCGGGTCCTGCCGGCCGTCTTTGCCGCAGTTGCCCGCCTGGGTTCGCCGGAGTTGTTCCTGCTCGCGGTCGTCTCGACGGCCCTGCTGACCGCATTCGCCTCGAGTTTCATCTTCGAGTTGTCACTGGCCCTTGGCGCCTTTGTGGCCGGCGTCCTGGTCTCGGAATCGGATCTTTCGTACCAGGCCGCGGCCGAGGTGATCCCATTCCGCGACCTGTTCGCAGTCCTGTTCTTCGTGGCCGTGGGCATGCTCGTGGACCCGAGCGTGGTGGCGACGCAGCTGCCCCTCGTCATCCTCCTGACGGTCATTGCGGTCGCAGGCAAGGGGCTGTTGTCGATTGGCCTGTCCTACCTGTTCGGGCTGCCCATTCGGTCGGCCATTCTGCTCGGCGCGACCATCGCCCAGGTCGGTGAATTCAGCCTGATCCTGGCCGCGGATGCGCGGCGGCTCGACCTGATCGACGCCGGGCTCTACAACGCGATGCTCGCCGCCATGATCCTGAGCATCGTGGCTGGCGAGCCGGTGCGACGGCTCGCCGACGGCGTCACGTCATGGACGGAGCATCGCCGAACGGCACGTTGGGAGGCGCGTCGGAGTGCCAGCGAGCCACGTACGCTGGATGGCGCCCTCGCGACCGCGGAGGGCGAGGCCGCGGCCCTGACCAGGCGGCGCGTCGTGATCGCTGGAGCTGGGCGGGTCGGGCGCATCGTCATCCGCGCGGTACACGCTCGATCCTTCACCTGCCTCGTGATCGACCGCGACCGGGTCCGACTTGACGAGGCGGCTGCGCTGGGCGCGGATATCCTCTTTGGCGACGCTGCTCGTCCCGAGATCCTGCAGCGCGCATCGCTCGATCACGCGGTCGTCCTCGTGATCGCAATGGGTGATCCCCTGACCGCACACCTCATTGCTGAACGCGCCCATCTCCAGAACCCCAAGCTGGTGATTGCCTCCCGGGCCAGAGGTCGTGCGCAATCCCGTGATCTGCGCGCGGCCGGCGTCGGACGGATCGCCGATCCCGAAGTGGAGGCCGCGATCGAGCTGGCGCGCCACGCACTACAGCGCGTCGGCGTCTCGGCTCCCGAGCTGAACGCGATCACCGCTGGAATGCGGCGCGATGCCTATCGCTGAGACCGGCGGCTCCGTTGCCGGAGGTATCATCGAGGCACATTGACACGCGCCTTTCGCGCCGCTCGACGTGTTCGTGCGACGCCCCACCGAGGTTCCTTCCGATGACTGTTGAGCAGACCACGTCCGGCATCAGCGCCCTGAAGATGATGATCGGCGGGCAATCCGTCGATTCCGCCGACGGGCAGACGTTTGAGATCGTCAACCCAGCGACCGGGGCGGTCATCGCGACGGCACCGCTCGGCGGCAAGCATGACGTCGACCTCGCTGTCGCAGCCGCCCAGAAGGCGTTCGAAGATCCCAAGGGCTGGGCCAACTGGGCTGCCGGGAAGCGCGGTCGGACCCTCGCCAAGTTCGCGGCGATCATCAAGGACCACAGTGAGGAACTGGCCTGGCTGGAGACCCGCAACATCGGCAAGCCGATCGGTTCGTCGCGCGGCGAGATCATCGGCTCAAGCCTCGTCTTTGACTACTACGCGGGCGCCGCGAACAAGGTCTTCGGCCAGACTATTCCCGTCTCCAAGCCGGGCCTGGACCTCACGCTGCGGGAGCCGATCGGCGTGGTCGGGCTCATTGTGCCGTGGAACTTCCCGCTCCTGATGGCCAGCTGGAAGCTTGGGCCGGCGCTGGCCGCGGGCAATACGTGCATCCTCAAGCCGGCCAGCCTGTCGCCGATGACGGCGCTCCGGATCGGTGAGCTGGCGCTCGAGGCTGGGATTCCGGCTGGCGTGCTGAACGTCGTAACGGGTCCGGGCGGAACGGCCGGCGCGTCCATCGCGGGACATCCCGGGATCGGCAAGGTCGCCTTCACCGGGGAGACGACGACGGGCCAGGAAATCATGCGACTGGCCAGCAACAACGTGAAGAAGATCAGCCTGGAGCTCGGCGGCAAGAGCCCCAACGTCATCTACGCCGATGCGGACCTCGAACGCTTCGCCACCGAGTCACCGTATTCGGTCTTCGACAACTGCGGGCAGGACTGTTGTGCCCGGAGCCGGATCCTGGTCGAGCGATCTGTTCACGAGCGTGTCGTCGAACTCTTCGCGGAAGCGACTCGAAAGGTGGTGGTCGGAAATCCCGAGGACGAGGCGACCGAGGTCGGGACGCTGGTCAGCTTCAAGCAGCGCGACCGCGTCCGTGACTACATCGAGATCGGCCTCGGGGAGGGCGCCAACCTCGTCGTCGGCGGCGAGGCACCCGATGACGCATCGCTCGCCGAGGGCGCTTACCTCATGCCAGCGGTCTTCGACGGCGTGAACAACGACATGCGAATCGCCCGCGAGGAGATCTTCGGCCCGGTCGTCTCGATCATCCCGTTCGACACCGAGGAGGAAGCGATCCGCCTGGCCAACGCCACGCCATACGGCCTCGCCGGCTCGATCTGGAGCCAGGACATCGGGAAGGCGCTTCGAACCGCCAAGGGCATCCAGGCGGGCGTGCTGTCCATCAACTCGAACAGCAGCGTCCACACCGAGGCGCCGTTCGGCGGTTACAAGATGTCCGGGATCGGGCGGGAGCTCGGCATGTCGGCGATCGAGCTCTACACGGAGACGAAGAACATCTTCATCGACATCCGCCCCTGACTGCCAGCTCCCGAGCGCCACGGGCGCCGGAGCACCACCTGCTCCGGCGCGCCGGGTGGACGAGGACCGCGGACCAGTGATCTGGCTGGTTGATCAGATTCGACCGGATTGAGCGTGACGATGCACGACTCGTGCCGATTCCACCACTCTGCCGAGCGTGGATGAGGAGGATTTGACCAACCCGCTCAATCAAGCTGGCGGACGAGGGCATGGGCACTCATAGCGACGCGATCGGCCGTACGGACCACACTCCTATCTGCCGCCGGCAAACTCCGGCGCGGCCAGGTGCGGATGGTGGCGAGCGAGCCAGTCCACCAGCGCGAAGTGGGTCGTCTTGAACGCCAGCCCGGCCCATGGGATGGTCTCGGCGGTGAAGGTTCGGATCTCCAGCGCCTCGGGGGTCGGACCAGGTGTTCCACCCGTGACGCGTGCCTCGAGAACGAGCACCACGACGGCTGCCTCGAGTCGCGTGTAGAGGCCCACGATCTCACCAGGGTCGATGACGAGGCCGGTCTCCTCGAGCGTCTCACGAATGGCGGCCTCGGTGACGGTCTCGTCGACCTCCAGGAAGCCGCCCGGCTGGGCCCACAGCCCGAGGCCCGGCTCGATCCCGCGGCGGATCAGGATGACCGTCCCGTCCTCTCCTGCGGGCAAGGTGGTCACCACGAGACGCGGGTTGACATAGGCGATGTGGCCGCAGGCGGGACAATGGTCGCGGTCCCGATCCTCGCCTGCGAGCAGGCCGGCACGCAGCGGCGCGCCACAGCGTGAGCAGTAGCGCAGGGTGGCGCCGATCCAGCCCGGCACGCCGAGGCCCGAGGCAATATCCGTCGAGCGCCCGTCGCGAACGCGGTCTGCCGCAGCCCGTCCGCTCCGGCCAGGTGCCTTACGCGGGCCGGAATGCGTCACGCCTGCAGGACCAGGACAGCGGCTCCGGCGAAGACGAGGATGCCGAGACCGGCCGCCAGGAGCCACGTGAGGCGGAAAAGCCCTCGGTTTCGATTGATCGGCATCCATGCCCACGCCGATCTCCAGATCCGAAGGGAGGCGTCCGCGGTCGTCAGGATCAGGAGCGGGGCACCCACCAGGACGCACAGCTTGACCAGCGGGCTTCCGAGGGTGGATCCCGTCTCGAGCGCCGTGATCGCGACGGCGCCGGCGACGAGGGCGACGGCTGAGATGTTGATGTAGTAGGGCTCCAGCGGCGTCGGGGCCGTCTCCGGGATCGAACGCGGTGACGGGGCGGCGCCGGCCTGACGTTCGAGGACCGGCATGCCCGGCGCCCAGCGTGGATCATCCATCTCCCCGAGTGTAGCGGGCGCTACTATCTCGGCATGGACCGCCTGGTCGCCTGGTATCGGGTCTCGGCAGCGTCCGAGCCGGTGATTTCGCTTCTCGTCGCCAACCTCATTCCACTCGTGGGCGTCGTCGCGTGGGGATGGGACCTGTGGACGCTGCTTGCGCTCTATTGGGCCGAGAACGGGGTCATCGGTGCCTACAACGTCCTGAAGATCCTGCTGGCGCGGGGACAGTCCAGTGGCCCAATGGCCGCAGCCGGGGTCTCACGTGTTGCCACGGCCGCGTTCTTCTCGGTGCATTACGGGATCTTCTGGTTCGTCCACGGCATGTTCGTGCTC
>JBDTQY010000171.1:0-4230 GCA_039931955.1 Chloroflexota bacterium | reverse complement strand
ACATGAGCCCCGAGTTCGGCGCCACGGCCACGCTCTTCCCGATCGACGACGAGACGCTCGCCTACCTGCGGCTCACGGGCCGCCCCGCCGAGCGCATCGCCCTCGTCGAAACCTACGCACGCGCCCAGGGCCTCTGGCGCGAGCCCGGCAGCGGGCCAGATTTCGATGAGGACCTCACCCTCGACCTGTCGACCGTCGCTCCGTCGGTGGCCGGCCCGCGCCGACCACAGGATCGGGTGGAACTTCCTAACCTGCCGGCCAGTTTCGAGGCGGCCTTCCCACAGGTCGCGGCGGCCCGGGATCGCGCCTCCAGCGCCACGACAGCCGTGACGGCAGGCGGCTCGGGACCCGAGCCCGTCATCCGGCACGGTTCGGTCGTGATCGCGGCGATCACCTCCTGCACCAACACCTCCAACCCGACGGTCATGGTGGGAGCCGGCTTGCTGGCCCGGAACGCCGTGGCTCGCGGACTGACCGTCGGCCCAACGGTGAAGACGTCCCTGGCCCCAGGGTCGCGCGCCGTGACCGGCTACCTCGAGGCGGCCGGCCTCATGGCGCCACTCGAACAGCTGGGCTTTGCCCTGGCGGGCTACGGGTGCACGACCTGCATCGGCAACTCCGGTCCGCTTGATGCGGCCGTGGCCGAGGCGATCGAGCACGATGAGCTGGTGGCCGCGGCGGTCCTCTCGGGAAACCGCAACTTCGAAGGTCGCATCCATCCGCTGGCACGGGCCAGCTACCTCGCCTCCCCTCCCCTGGTGGTCGCGTTCGCCCTGGCGGGGACCGTCGACATCGACCTCTCCAGCGAGCCGCTCGGAATCGGCGATGACGGTCGACCAGTCCATCTCGCGGATATCTGGCCGAACCCGGACGAGATCCGCGCCGTGATTACCGATTCGATAGATCCCGAGCTCTTCCAGGACACCTACGCGACCGTCTTCGACGGTGACGAGCGGTGGCGCGCCCTGCCGATCCCCGACGGTGACAGATACACCTGGGATCCCGACTCGACATACATCGCCCGGCCGCCCTTCTTCGAGGGCATGACGATGGACCCGGCCCCGATTCAATCGCTGGAGGGGGCTCGCGTCCTCGCCGTCCTTGGTGACAGCGTGACCACCGACCATATCTCCCCTGCCGGCTCCATCGCGTCGTGGTCCAGTGCAGGCGAATGGCTCCAGGCCCACGGTGTCCCGCCACTCGAGTTCAACTCATATGGGGCTCGGCGCGGCCATCACGAGGTGATGATCCGTGGGACGTTCGGGAACATCCGGCTCCGTAATCGGCTCGTCGATGGAAAGGAAGGACCGTTCACTCGGCACTTTCCAGATGGGACCGAGACGACGATCCACCTCGCCGCCGAGCAGTACCGGGCCGAAGGAGTCCCGCTCCTCATCCTGGCCGGGAAGGAATATGGCTCGGGCTCCTCGCGCGACTGGGCCGCCAAGGGCGCAGCACTCCTCGGCGTCAGAGCCGTGATCGCCGAGACATTCGAGCGGATCCATCGCAGCAATCTGGTGGGGATGGGCGTCCTCCCGCTGCAGTACCAGCCGGGCGAGAACGCGGAAACGCTCGGCCTCACCGGCCGGGAGCGCTACACCGTCCTCGGCGTGGCGGGCGGGCCCGAGATGCACAGCCTGCTGACGGTCGAGGTCACGGATGAGGATTCGGGCACGACAAGGCGATTCGAGGTCCTCTGTCGCCTGGACGGGCCGATTGAGGTTGACTACTACCGGCAGGGCGGCATCCTGCCGACCGTCCTGCGCCGATTGGCTGCGGCTGACTGATCGGCGCGGGCGGACCGATGCCCCCGGCGAAACCGGGGGCATCGACCTGGAGGAGATCCGGCGGACTCGCGTTTCCGCCTTGCACCTTGGACGCCGCGCGGGTCCGGAGCGTGACGGAACGCGATCGCTTGGTACCTTGTGCCCCATGACGAAGATCATCCCGGTCGTCAGCGCAGACGACATCCTTGAGGACTACCGAGACACGCCAGTCGGCGATCTCCTCGCGTACCACAACCTGGATCGCCCCCTCGAACCGGCGGAACCTCGACAGATCCTCATCGGCATGTGCATGGACAGCCGGAAGGCGCTCCGCCTGCCGCCGGAATTCGCCTTCATCCTTCGTACCGCCGGGGCGAATCTTCGAGATAACGAGTTCCGGATCTCCTACGCCATCGCAGTCGGCGGCGTCAGAACCATCGCCCTGATCGCCCATACGGACTGCGGCATGAAGCGCGTTGCCGGCCAGCGCGAAGCGTTCGTGCGCGGCCTCGTGGAGCACGCCGGATGGCAGGCGGAGCAGGCGGAGGCAATGTTCGCCGAGGGCGTCCCGAAGTTCGGGATCAGCGACGAAGTCGAGTTCGTCATGGGCGAGGCCGAACGTCTACGTGCGCTGTACCCACGCATCGCCGTCGTTCCCCTGCTCTATCGCGTGGAAGACGATCGCCTCTACCAGCTGCGCCCGGAGTCGGGCTGACGGCACGGCGGCCCGTGGCCGGGCATGGGCGTTCGCGGTCAGGAGGGTTGGGAATGGTGGGCGATACTGGATTCGAACCAGTGACCTCGCGGATGTGAACCGCGCGCTCTAACCGACTGAGCCAATCGCCCCCGGGACCCGCCGGCGCGAGCCGGATGGGCCGAGATCATACACCGAGGTCAGGCCAGCGAGCCGCCACCTCGAGGGCTGAAACTCCGGAAACTGCCACGACCTTTCTTCGCGCCGCGGCCCCCGTCACGAGCCGGACGGCCGACCGCGGAACATCGAGCGATTGCGCGATCAGCCGGATAACCGAGTCATTGGCGTCCCCATCTACTGGCGACGCGGCGACGCGCATCAGTAGCCTGCCGTCCCGGACGCCCTCGATGGCATCCCGCCCTCCCCGCGGTGTCACCCACAGCGGCAACCTGACCTCGTCAGCACCACGAGTCACGGCAGATAGCGGACCACCGTGCCGATGACCAGGATCACGATGATCGGCGAGAAGTCGAACCCACCGCTCGAGGGCAGGAGCCGCCGGATCGGGCCCAGGACGGGCTCGGTGATCATGAACAGGAACGCCCCGAGCGATGACTGTCCGCGGGGCTGAACCCAGGACAGGAGGACGCGGCCCAGGACGGCGAACTCCAGAGCGTAGAGCAGGAACTTGAGAAAGTTGGCGAGGAACTCGGCGACCATGACCGTGAGTCTAGTCGGCCCGAGCCGAGCGCGTTCCGAAGATCGCCTGGCCAACGCGCACGACCGTTGCACCCTCTTCCACCGCGATCTGGAAGTCAGCGGACATCCCCATCGACAGCTCGGGTCCGAGCCTGGAATCGGTGCTCCGAACCTGCTCTGACAGGCGGCGGAGCGCCACGAATGTCGCCCTGGCCTCAGCCGGCTCCTGGACGAACCGACCGACGGTCATCAGACCACGGACGTCCAGACCCGCCAGCGCCACGACCTCTGGCAATGACGCCACGAGCGCTCGCGTCGTGAAACCGGACTTGGCCGGGTCGCCGTCCACGTTCACCTGGAGCATCACCGGCAACGGCCGGTCCGGACGCAGTTCACGGGCTACTCCGTCGAGTCGCACCGCCAGGGCCGTCGAATCGACCGTCTGAATCGCGTCGAACGTCTCCACGGCGCGGCGCGTCTTGTTGGACTGCAGCGGCCCGATCAGGTGCCAGCGAGCTCCCCGCACCAGGTCCGCCTTCGCAGTGGCCTCCTGGACGCGGTTTTCGCCGAGATCACGCAGCCCTGCGGCGACGGCCGCTCTCAGCCGCTCGGCAGGGACCGTCTTCGAGACCGCGATGAGCTGGACTCCCGCCGGATCGCGACCGACGCGTTCGCACGCGGCCCGGATCTCCGCCATGACCAACGCGCGGGCCCGTTGCAGGCGGGCTACTTCGGCTGGATCAGGATGCGCGTCCAGCCCTTCGCTCAACGCATCCGGATCCTGCCTGCCGGTGTCCACCGGCCGCGGCTACTTCTGCCGTCGGAGGAAGCTCGGGATCTCGAGGTCCTCGGCATCGTAGGCCGCGCCGCGCCGAACCGGCGCTGCGTCCCCGACGGAGCGGGAAGTCTTGGTCGCGGGCGCGTCGTCCGGGCGTGCGGTCGGTGCGTCCGGGACACCGACGTCGTTGAGTTGCGTGCGCTGCCGCTCAAGCTCCTCAAGAAAGTCCCGCGGGACTCGCGCCGTAGCGTCGGCACCAGCGGCCGACGAGGTCTGCCCGGAGACTCTGGCCC
>JBDTQY010000170.1:0-2956 GCA_039931955.1 Chloroflexota bacterium | reverse complement strand
TTCGCGCGACCGTACGTACTGCGGTTCCTGCAGACGCTCACCCTCCGGTTTGGTGGCGACGTGTGGTGGCTGTCCTACGTCCTGATCCGTGATGCCCTTCTCGTCATCACGCTCGGCCTGAGCATGATCTTCCTCATGCCGAACCTGTACCTCACGGCGGACGGACTTCCGATCACCGCCCCGCTGGCGACCGTGATCCTGTTCTGGGCCCTCGTGGTCAAGCTCATTCGCGACCCCGATGACGATCCGGGTGCGTTTCGGATCCTGAGCTTCCTTCTCGTCATCGCATCGGTGCTCTACATCGTCCCCCAGATCTATGGCATGGAGGCAGCCGACCAGGAGTACCTCGGCTCCCTTCCTGCCTCGCTGATCAGCGTCGAGAACCTCGACCTTGCCCGCCCGATCCTGTGGCTGAGCCTGGGCCTCTTCTCGCTGACCGGCGCCGGGATCTTCTTCCGGTTCCTGTTTCGGCTCGGTGGTCCTTCCGATCAGGTGGCTCCGAGCAAGTCAGCCTAGAGGCGGCTGATCGGGGTCGGAACCGAATACGCGAAACGTCGCCCGTATCCCTCGCGGGCGACGTTTTCCGTGTCCGGTTGATTGGTCCGGGTCATCTGATCCGGTCGGCCCCTATGATCGATCGATGCGGTATGCGAAGGAGGTCCGTCGGTTCGTTGGTCGTCGACTTCCCGCGCCGGTCAAGAGCGCTCTCCGCCGCACGCTTCCGGCTTCGTGGCTGTGGCCCGAGCCAGCGCTCAGGCGCTTCTGGTTGAAGGTCCCGGGCTCGCCGTCCACGGTCGGGCCGACGGCGTCTTCGGTCGGCGCGACCACACGGGTCCGGATCGAAGCCCCCGGCCGCTCCTACGTCCCTCGCCTCCACGTCTCACTACGCGGCGTGGTTTCAGGCCTTGATCCAGAAGGTTTGACGGCGTTGGCCTGAGGCGCGGCCGGGACAGTAACGGAGGCGACCCCGCGACGCGAACGCCTGTTCTATTTGGTTCGGTTCCGCTACACTGCGCGCGTGCCCCTCGATCGGATCGTGGTTCGCGGCGCGCGCGAACACAACCTCAAGAACGTCACTCTCGAATTTCCGCGTGATCGTCTGGTCGTGATCACCGGCCTGTCCGGGAGTGGCAAGTCGAGCCTTGCCTTCGACACGATCTACGCGGAAGGCCAGCGTCGCTACGTCGAGAGCCTGTCCGCCTACGCGCGGCAGTTTCTGGGCCAGATGGAGAAGCCCGATGTCGACCAGATCGATGGGCTGTCGCCGGCCATCTCCATCGACCAGAAGGGCGCCAGCCGCAACCCTCGATCGACCGTCGGGACCGTTACCGAGATCTACGACCACCTCCGCCTGCTCTTCGCCCGGATCGGACACCCGCACTGCCCGGTCTGCGGCCGCGAGATCGAGCGCCAGACCGTCCAGCAGATCGTGGATCAGGTCCTGGCGATGCCGGAAGGGACCCGGCTGCTCGTTCTCGGCCCGCTCATCAAGGATCGGAAGACGGAGGGAGACCGGGTCTTCGAGGCAGCCCGTAAGCAGGGGTTCGTCCGGGTTCGTGTGGATGGCGTGACGTACGACCTGGCTGAAGCGCCGACGCTCGACAAGTACAAGCGTCACTCGATCGAGGTCGTCGTCGACCGCTTCGTGGTTCGGCGTGCGGAGGCACCCGAGGAGTGGGTCCGCGACGCGGCTGGCCGGCCGATCGATCCGGAGACGAGCCGGACCATGGAGGATCCGGACGCACCCCGGCTGGCTGACTCCATCGAGACGGCATTGCGCCTCGGCGAGGGCGTCGTCCTCATCGCACCGGCTCCACGTGAGGATGCGCCGCCCGAATTCGAGGAGCGACGATTCTCCGAACGCTATTCGTGCCCGTATGACGGGACGACCATCGACGAGCTCGAGCCACGCAGCTTCTCGTTCAACTCGCCGCACGGTGCGTGCCCGAAATGTACGGGCCTCGGAACGAGGCTCGAGATCGACCCGGAGCTGGTGATCCCGGATCGGTCCAAGAGCGTCCTGAAGGGCGCCGTGGTGCCCTGGTCGCGGATGCCCACGGATGCGTCCTGGCGGCTCAAGATCAGCGAGGCCGTCTTCGGAGCCCACGGCTGGGATCCGGAGGCCGCGCTTCGCGACCTGCCCGCGGAGGCGATCGACCATCTGCTGTATGCCAAGAAGGACGAGAAGGTCGTCATTCGATACAAGCACGCGCGAGGCGAGAATTCCTATCTCGCAGCCTTCGAGGGGGTCGTCACGAACCTCGAACGGAGGTATCGCGAAACGGACTCGGATTACATCAAGACAGAACTCGAGAAGTACATGGTCGAGCGGCCCTGCCCCAAGTGTCACGGCAAGCGGCTGCGGCCGGAGGCGCTGGCTGTCACGGTGGACGGACAGGACATCTCAACGGTCGCCGATCTGTCGATCACGGATGCGTTCGCCTGGGCCGACGATCTGTCCTCCCGCGTGACGGAACGCGAGCGAACGATCGCCTACCAGGTCCTCAAGGAGATCCGGGCCCGCCTCGGATTTCTCGTTGATGTCGGCCTGGACTACCTGACGATCAATCGCACGAGCCAGACACTGTCCGGCGGCGAGGCGCAGCGCATCCGGCTTGCGACCCAGATCGGGACCACTCTCATGGGCGTCCTCTACATCCTGGACGAGCCCTCCATCGGATTGCACCAGCGCGACAACGCCAAGCTGATCGCCACGCTGACCCGCCTCCGCGACCTCGGCAACACGGTCCTGGTGGTGGAGCACGACGAGGAGACCATTCGGACTGCCGACTGGGTCATCGACATCGGCCCCGGCGCCGGCGAGCACGGCGGCGAGATCATCGCCAACGGGCCGATCGAGGCGGTGCTGGCCGAGCCCCGTTCAGTGACCGGGGCATTTCTGCGGGGCGAACGGATGGTCCCCATCCCGCCTGTGCGTCGCGAAGGGAATGGCCGG
>JBDTQY010000169.1:0-6181 GCA_039931955.1 Chloroflexota bacterium | reverse complement strand
CCAGGCCACGAGGATGTTGCCGGCCACGCCCCACCGGACCGCGGAGAGCCGATCGCTCGAACCGACGCCCATGATCGCCGACGAGATGACGTGGGTGGTCGAGACCGGCATGCCGAAGTGCGACGCGGTGAGGATGATCGTGGCAGCGGTTGTTTCGGCGGCGAAGCCGTGGACCGGGTCCAGCTTGACCACGCGCTGACCCATCGTCTTGATGATCCGCCAGCCCCCCGCGGCCGTACCGAGCGATATCGCCGAGGCCGCCAGGACGATGACCCACAGGGGGATGGGGGAGTCCTTGGGGAGGATGCCGGCGCCGATGAGGGCAAGCGTGATGATGCCCATCGTCTTCTGAGCGTCGTTCGATCCGTGGCTGAAGGCCATGAAGCCTGCAGAGATGACCTGGAGGACGCGGAACCGGTCGTTCAGTCGGCGCGGATGCGCTCGCCGAAAGACATTGAGGATCAGCACCATCAGGAAGAAGCCAAGGACGGCGCCGAGGATCGGCGAGGTCACGAGCGGGATCAGGACCTTGTTGACGATCCCGTCCATCTTGAGCGCCCCGGTGCCACTTGCCGCGATGACGGACCCAATGAGCCCGCCGATGAGGGCGTGACTGGACGATGAAGGGATGCCGAGGCGCCAGGTGATGAGGTTCCAGATGATGGCGCCGACCAGGGCCGCGGCCACGATGATCTGGCCGGCACTTCCATCGGGCGTGACGGCGATACCCGAGGCGATGGTCTTGGCGACAGCAGTTCCGGTCAGCGCTCCCAGGAAGTTCGCGCTGGCCGACATGAGGATCGCGTGGTCTGGGCGCAGTGCCCGGGTCGAGACTGACGTTGCGATCGCATTGGCCGTGTCGTGGAAGCCATTGATGTAGTCAAAGCCGACTGCGAGCAGGACGACAAGCAACAGGAGGAGGGAAAAACCTTCGGGCACGACGCAAGGCTAGCAGGTTGATCAGTGGTCAAGCCGGGCGTCGCCCCGGGGCCATCCGGGTCCCGTCGAGCGCCGCCGCGCCCGACATCCTTGGCCCGCGGAGCCGTCCGCCACGCAGGTTCGGCTCCCGCCGCTATCCTTCCCGCCATGCGCTTGAGCGAGCTCTTCTTCACGACCCTTCGCGATGACCCGGCTGATGTCGAGATGCCGTCGCATCGGCTCTTGCTTAGGGCCGGCTACATCCGGCAGCTTGGCTCCGGGATCTACTCGCTCCTTCCGCTCGGGTTCCGCGTCACGAAGCGCGTCGAACAGGTCATCCGCGAGGAGATGGACCGGATCGGAAGCCAGGAGATGGAGATGCCGGTGGTTCACCCGGCCGAGATCTGGAAAGAGAGCGGTCGGTACTACAAGATCGGCCCTGAGATGGTTCGCTTCAGGGACCGTGGCGAGCGGGACATGGTCCTGGCCATGACGCACGAGGAAGTCGTCGCCCTCCTGCTCCGGGACATCGTCCAGAGCTATCGCCAACTGCCGATGATGGTCTATCACTTCCAGACGAAGTTCCGCGACGAGCCGCGCTCGCGCGGCGGCCTGATTCGAGTCCGCGAGTTCGTGATGAAGGATGCCTACAGCATCGATCGCGACGAGGCGGGTCTGGATCGGAACTACCGGCTCCAGTACGAGGCGTACGAGCGGATCTTCGAGCGCCTTGGGCTGAAGGCAATCGTGGTCGGCGCCGACGTCGGGATCATGGGCGGTTCCGGCGCGCACGAGTTCATGGTCATCAACGACTACGGCGAGGACACCCTGGTCATCTGCGACGCCTGCGGGTTCGCCGATAACCAGCAGATCGCGATCGTCGGGAAGCCGGATCCCGCATCCGAGGATGCCCTCCCGATGGAGGACGTCGAAACGCCGGGTGCCACGACCATCGATGCGCTGGCCACGTTCCTGGATATCCCACGCAGCAAGACGGCCAAGGCCGCCTTCTTCATGACCGGCGACGATCGATTTGTGGTGGCCATTGTGCGCGGCGACTACGACGTCAACGAGACCAAGCTCGTCAATGTCCTCAAGGCTCGTGGCGGCCTGCGACCGGCGACGGTCGAGGAGATCACTACTCGGGGCATGGAGGCCGGCTACGGGTCCCCGCTCGGGGCGCGCGACGCGGTCGTCGTGGTGGATGAACTGGTCGTCCGTTCACCGAACCTGGTGGCCGGCGCCAACCGTCCCGGCTGGCATGTCCGCAATGTCAATGTGCCCCGCGATTACCAGCCCGACCACGTCGCCGAAATCACGAACGCCCGTGCCGGTGATCCGTGCCCGAATTGCGGACAGGCGGTCACGCTTCGGCAGGGGATCGAGGTCGGCAACATCTTCAAGCTCGGAACGGACTTCTCGGTCGCCTTCGGCGCGACGTTCCTTGGCGAGGACGGTCAGTCCCACCCGATCGTCATGGGTTCCTACGGGATCGGGCTCGGCCGGAATGTGGCCTGCATCGTCGAGGCGCACCACGACGCGAAGGGCATCGTCTGGCCGGACGAGGTCGCGCCATACGCCGCGCACCTCGTGACCATTGGTGCGAACAAGGATCCCAACATCGTCGGGATCGGGGATCGACTCCACGGGATCGCCGCGGAGGCGGGTCGCGACATCCTGTATGACGATCGCAATGAATCGCCCGGCGTGAAGTTCACCGACGCCGAACTGCTCGGCATGCCGTGGATCGTGACGGTCAGCCCACGCTCAATTGCGGCCGGCGGTGCGGAGGTCACCCGGCGCGCCACCGGCGAGCGAAGCACCGTGCCGATCGAGGAGCTCGAGGGCTGGCTCCGGAATGGGTTTGACGTTCCGAACGGGGCCGCCGCGACCAGCTGAGCGTCGCCGAACCTTCGCCGCCTGCCCGGCTCGGGGTTTCTAGGCCCCTTCTTCCCCGGGGTCGAGGTCCTCGTGGATCGTCCCGTCCAGTGCCTGGATGCTTCCTTCGCCCGGGACTCCGAGCGTCGCAAGCAGTTCGGTGCTGGAGACAGCGACGTTCGAGGCTCCATCTCCAGCCGGATCATCCGAGCGGGCAATCGCGAAGGTCACGCTGGGTGGAATGGCGGCGCCGATGCCGACTTCACTGATCCGGTATGGCGAGCCTTTCGCCTTGAGCGATGCGTTGGCCCGCTCCTGCAGGGCGGTGGCCTTGATGATCACGTCTGCGAGCACGTTCGGATCGATCCGATCGATGGCGGTGGCGACCCGCCGCTTGGCCTTTAAGAGCGCACCGCGTGCCCGCTCGGCCGTGGCCGGGTCGCTCATTGCGGCCTGCGCGCGCGCCGTCTGCTCAGTCGCCGTCTGGCGGGCGGTCTCGGCCGCCTGCTTGGCTTGGTCGGCGACCTGTCCGGCCGCCACCTTGGCTCGATCGAGAAAGCTCATCCGTCCCTCGAACTCCTCCCGGATGGTCATCCGGATCTTGTGCCGCAGCGGTCAGGCGTGCTTGATCGTGATCCGCTCGATGATATTGGCGACATCCTCGCATTTGTCGATCGTGTCTTCGAGGAGCGCGTAGACCTCTTTCCATTTGATTACCTCGAGCGGATCGCCACCGCCCGAGAAGAGATCCGCGATGGCCTGCCTCGAGAGCTGATCGCCCTCGTTCTCCAGGCGGTGGACTTCGATCCAGTACTTCTCCAGGCCGCGGAACCCGCGCAGGTGGGTCAGGGCCTCGTGGAGCTGCTCGCATTGGCGGACGATGATTACGGCCTGCTGGATGGCAACGGCCGTCGGCGCCTCGATGTGATAGAGGACAAAGGTGTCCGCGACTTCCTCGATGAAGTCGAGCACGTCATCCAGGCCACTGATGAGGGCATGGATCTCCTCGCGGTCGAACGGTGTTACGAACGTTGCCTCGAGTCGGTGCCCGATCTCGTGGCTGAGTTCGTCGCCGCGGTGCTCCGCGTCGCGGATCTCGCCTGCGCGCCGCTCGAGGACGTCATAGTTCCGAAGCATCGCCTCGAGGAGACGGGCCGCTCCCAGGACATTCGAGGCGTCCTCGGCGAACATATCGAAGAAGCGTTCTTCACGAGGGATAAGGCGCAGTCGCAAGGCGGTCTCCTCGGGCCGGCTGAGCGGGTTGGGGCTCGTGGACCGGCACCGTCCACGGTACATGCACAGGGTACTGCGTGTTCGATGCGGCCGGGTCGGCACAACCGTCCGTGCCTGTGCAATGCTGCGAGCGTGGACGCATTCGCCCTTCCCTTCATCGCGCTCCAGGCGATCGTGATCGCCCTGGTAGTCGGGATTGCCCTCGCGCGGGGAAGGACGATCGAGGCCGTCTCGGAAGGCCTTGCCGATCGGGGGCTGGACGGCCTACGCCGTCGCGGCCCCGATGATCTGATCGATGCGGTCGGGCGGCTCCGACGGCGCGCCGACACCGCCGAGTACGCCCTCGAACAGCGCCTTCGGGATCTGGCCTACCTGGCGGACCTCATCGGTGTCGGGATCGTCCGGATGACCGACGACCTTCGGATCGAGGTCGCGAATACCGCAGCCCACCAATTCCTGGAGTTGGAACCCGGATTCATGCTGGGACGCACCGCGATCGAGGCGTTCGGCGACCATCGGGTTGAGGCCCTCGCCCGCGAAGCGGCGGAGCGGGGGGCGTCGGCCGGAGAGGTCACCCTGCGCAACGCGGACGGTCCGACGCTTGTTGTCCGGGCCCGCAGGTCCCCGATCCTTGGAATCTGGATCGTCCTGGAAGATGTGGCGGAACTCCGGCGCCTGCAGCGGATCCGCGCCGAGTTCATCGACAACCTGTCGCACGAACTGCGAACCCCGATCACCACGATCGGCCTCCTCGCGGAGACGCTGGGTCGAGATGCGGCGGCTGCGGGCGACGCAATTCCGGGCAGGATGCGAGAGCGAATCGGGAAGCTCGAGGTGGAGACCGGAACCATTGCGCAGATGATCGGCGAGTTGCTTGATTTGGCGCAGATCGAGAGCGGCGGCCGCCAGCTGCATCTGGACTCGGTGGACCTCGGGGCGCTGGCGGAACAGACCGTTGAGCGGCTCCGGCCGTTCGCGGATCGTCAGCACATCCGCCTCGAAGCGAGGGTCGGGCCGGATGTGCCCGCGGTGGCCGGCGAGGCCGCGCAACTGGGCCAGGTGCTCGCCAACCTGATCCACAACGCGCTGAAGTTCAGCCCACCGGATTCGGTCGTGACCGTCTCGGTCCGAGGCGTGGACGAGGCCGTCGAGGCTTCGGTGGCTGATCAGGGGATGGGGATTGCCACCTTGGACCTACCGCGTATCTTCGAACGCTTCTACAAGGCTGACCGGTCGCGCTCCGCCGGCGGTGGTACCGGGCTCGGTTTGTCCATCGCCCGTCACATCATCGAGGGTCACCGGGGGCAACTCACCGTCCAGTCGAAGGAGGGGCAGGGAGCCACGTTCACGATGACTTTGCCGCTGGCCGGCGGTGCCGCAGAGACAGCCGGGAGTCGAGGACGCTGATGGCCGAACTGGACGTCGCAACGCTCAATCTACGGAATCTCGCGGACCGCTGGCCGGAGCGTCTGCCGCTCCTCCTGAACGACATGTCGGCGCTCCAACCTGCCCTGATGGGCCTCCAGGAATGCGTCTTTGCGATCGGGCAGGATCGACTATTGGCGGCGGCCGGTGAAGGGCGTTACGGCATCCATCGAGGATGGGCAGGGCGGCCCGAATATGGCAACAGTGTGCTGGTTCGCGAGCCCCTTCTCGCCGGTGCGGTGGAGCGCCTGGACCTGGGCATGAAGCGGTCCGCCCTGCGCGTCGAGGTGATGCTCCGCGACCGGGCGACGATGGCGATGGTCGTGACCCACCTGCACCACGTGCCGGCGGACGAAGCGGCAAGAGCGAGCCAGGCCCAACTCCTCGTGGCCTGGCTGGAAGAACGGCCCGCGGAGGAAGGCACCATCGTCGTCGGCGACTTCAACGCGGAGCCCGAGGAAGATGCCTACCGGGTCATGGTCGAGGCGGGCTACCGGTCTGCGTCTGTCGAGGCCAATGGAAACGAACCCGCCGTGACGTGGCCGTCGGGCATCCAGGCGCCGGGCATGGACGTGGACGGCGAGCCGGGCTGCCTCGACTACATCTGGTTGCGAGGCCCGCTCAAGGCGACCGCCTGCCGGCTCGTGTTCGACCGTCCCGCGGCTGAGGACACGACCCTCTATCCATCGGACCACATCGGGCTCGTTGCACGGATTTCGATCCGATC
>JBDTQY010000168.1:0-1849 GCA_039931955.1 Chloroflexota bacterium | reverse complement strand
GTACGGGCTCCGCAAGGGGTACCGCGGTCGATTCGGGATGTACCTGCCGCCGCTGCTCGAAGCGCTGGGTATGGCTGAGTTGACGCACGACCCACGCAACAACCGCATGCGGGCGCTCTGACTGATCGATCCTGTGATCCGATCCGACCTCGCGGGCGTATCCATGGCATCGGACCATGTGTGCCCCGCAGGAGATCGACACGATGCATCTGAAGTACGCCCTCCTCGCCGTGTTGACGGCTGCCATCGTGGCGAACTGTGGCGGCTCAAATTCCGGCGCGGGCCCCGGCTATCAGAACGGGCCGACCAAGCCGCCCGCATCCGCACCGTCATCGAGTGCCCCGACTGCGGCTCCAGCGACTGCGGCTCCAGCAACTGAGGTACCCCCGACTGCATCCCCGGGACCCTCCGCGTCACCGGATGGGGCGATCAGCCCGGCGGAGGTCGGCATCGCGGACTACGAGTTCCTCGAGACCGCCATCAGCGTCACGGTCGGCACGACCGTCCGTTGGACGAACACGGGACTTCGCGCCCACACCGTTACGGGCGACGACGGCGGGTTCGATTCCGGTGTCCTGGCTCCCGGAGCGACCTTCGATCGCCTCTTCCCCAGCGCGGGCACCTTCATGTACCACTGCACCATCCACAGCGGCATGACGGCCGAGGTCACCGTGACCCAGTGATCCTCGTACCGCAGGCTCGACAGATCCGACGACCGGGCACAACATCCCGGAATGCGTGAGGACCTTGGAGTCCACGACGATGATCCGGCCGCCGACCATGCGCTCATGGCGAGGGTGGGACTCGGGGACGAGGAGGCGTTCCTGACCGTGTACGACCGGTACGCGTCGAGGATCTACGGGGCCTCGGTGCGACTGCTTCGTGATCCGGAACTGGCTGCCGAGGTCGTCCAGGATACGTTCCTGGCCACCTGGAGCCGGGCCGCCCAGTTCGATCCGGCCGCAGGCTCCCTGATCGGATGGCTGCTCGCGATCGCCCGCCATCGGGCCATCGATCGGCTCAGAGCCGAGAAACGACGGGGTACCGGCGTGGGCAAGAGTTCGACCGCGAGCGGCGCGGACGATCGGCGCGATGGGATCGCTCACATCCTGGCCTTGCCAGCCCCGGAGATCGATGAACCTGGCGCTCAATTCGAGCAGAGATGGCTACGGGCGGTCGTTCGGACGGTGCTGGCCGAACTGTCCTTCAACGAACGCCGGGTCCTTGTCCTCGCCTACGACGACGGGCTCAGCCAGTCGGAGATTGCCGATCGGCTGGGCCTTCCGGTCGGCACCGTAAAGTCGCGAACACGCCGGGGTCTGGCGAGTTTGCGGGCAAGCCTTGAGGGCGTCCCTGGACTCCGGGCTGAACCGCCGACGCTGCTCGCAACGGATTTGGGGACCCCCGCGGTGGGAGGATATTCATGACACCGCTTGGACACCCCGAGGCGCACGAGCTGCTGCTGGATCTGGCCCTCGAACCGAGTGCCCTGGCGCAGGTCGTCCAGGCGACTCTAGGGGGTCCGGCTCTTCCCGATGGCGATCCACTTGTCGCCCACCTGCAGGCATGCGCCATCTGCCAGGAGCAGTTGGTGGCCTGGACTCGCACCCACGCCGCCGTCCGCGAGGCCCTTCACCAGGCCGGGTCGGCCGTGCCGCAGCGCCTGGAGCCGTGGGACGAAGACACCCGGATCCTTCCTCCGCCGGACCTCAGAGCGCACGTGCTGGAGGCCGCTCGCACGGCCTCGATGACGTCCACCGTGGCTGGGTTGGTTGGCCCGGACCTGGAGACAACGTCCGCGCGAACTCGTCTTCCTGCCCTCACCTCTATCACGCAGGGACGGCGTTTC
>JBDTQY010000167.1:0-4532 GCA_039931955.1 Chloroflexota bacterium | reverse complement strand
TCGCAGTTCATAGGGCCTGCGTTTTCCATTCGCTTCTGTCGGTTGCTTTCCAACTTGGCGCGGACAGTGCGCAGGTCGTGAAGGTCGCCCGCATACAGAGCTTCCGCGCCTGTCTCCTCCACATCGCCCTGCGTGAAAACCTGCCCGCTGCCGGGCGCCGTGTGCGTCACTGTGAAGGGAATGTCCTGTGTGGCTGGACCGTCGGCAATGACAAGGGCAAATGAGCCGGTGGCTGGGGCCGGAACGTCGAATCGCGAGCTCAGTCCGGCAACGAGAACGCCAGGCGCGAGAACAGCCACTGACTGGCTGTGCCCATCCGGCCGCGCAGAGACCAGCGTCCCATCAGGCAGGCGAAGCGAGATATTCGCCCCTGTGAAGGCGAACCCCCCGCTGAATTCCCCTCGATATCGGGCCCCGTACGTCAGGGTCAGCGTGAGGATCTCGCGTGGCAGCTCCATAGCCCAATCCGGCAGGTCCGCTCGGACCTCGCCACTCGCCAGACCAACCGCCAGCGACCCGGCCGATCCGTCACCCGCCAGGGGGAAGAAGAACGGTTCAAGGGTCACCGGCTCCATGGTCCCGGTCACCAACGGGACGACGACGACATGCTCGGCGGGTCGGCCCACCCGAACCGCCGCAGCCGCCAGCCCGAAGTTGCCGCCCACGGTGAACTGGATGGTCGAAGCGATCGAGCCACCCGGCGGGATATCCGGCACGGTTGTCCCGGGAACGGGTTCAACGGCGGCACCGCCCGACTCGATCACGAGCGGAGCGTCGAAGCCGGCCAGCTCCGACCCTGGGTTCTCGATGCGCAAGTCGAGGCGGAGGAAGCCACCGCGTTCGTCCATGACGGCCGTCGCGCTATCGAAGTGGAGCACAAGGCCGGCATACCAGGCTGTCGCATCGAGCGGAAAGGAGGACGTGGTCGGGGTCGGATCCGGCGTGGAGGTCGGTGGTGCCGAGAGGCTGGGAGCGACCGGTGCCTCGCAACCGACCAGCAGCAGCGCCAGGAGCATCATGCCGGCCGGGCGCGTGTTCGCGATGGAGATCATGCCCCCGGCGACCCATAGAGCGCCGCAACGAAGGCGTCCGGGTCGAACGGGATCAGATCGCGAGCTCCTTCCCCCACTCCGATGTACCTGACCGGTACACGCAGCCGATCCTCGATCGCAAAGACAATCCCGCCTCGAGACGTGGAATCCAGTTTGGTGAGGACGATACCGCTCAGACCGACCGACTCATGAAATGCGATCGCCTGGGCGAGACCGTTCTGGCCGGTGGTGGCATCAAGCACGAAGAGCGTCTCGACGCTTGCGCCCGGCAGTCGACGATCGATGATTCGACGGATCTTGGTGAGTTCATCCATCAGGTTGACCTTCGTATGCAACCTCCCGGCGGTGTCGATGATGACCATGTCCGCACCCCGGGCAACTGCCGCGTCGAGGCTATCGAAGACGACCGCCCCAGGATCAGCGCCCGCCGCGTGGGCGACGATGTCCGCGCCCGCTCGCTCAGCCCAGACACGAAGTTGCTCCGCGGCCGCGGCCCGGAATGTGTCAGCCGCGCCGAGGATGACGCGTCGACCCGCTTCCCGCTCCCGCAGGGCCAGCTTGCCGATCGTGGTCGTCTTCCCCGTCCCATTCACCCCGACGAGGAGGATCACCCGCGGGCTGGTGGTCTCCTGGTTTGACTGGTCGGCGTCGGGTGGACGCGGCACCAGCAGGTTGGCCAGGGCATGCCGGACGGCTTCGCCCGCCGATGGGGCTTCCCGGTTGGAGCGCGCGGTGGCGATCACGCGAGCGACAAGCGCTGGCCCAAGATCTCCGCCGATCAGCGCCTCCTCGGCGGCCTCCCAGTCGGCCTCACTTGCCGCTGATTGGCCGAGCAGACCGCGGAGCCGTGTCATGAACCCGCCTCGCGACCGGGCCAGCCCGCGGTCCATCCCCTCGCCAGGACCCCGTTCGTCGTCCGGGCTCACAGGCGCGATGGGCTCGTGCCCACGGTCGCCGCGCGGCCTTGATCCGCCAGCGCGGTTGCCTCGTCGAGGCGCAGGCTGATGACCCGCGACACCGAGTCATCGCCAACGGTCACGCCATACAGCGCGTCGGCGATCTCGATCGTGCCCCGGTTGTGTGTGATCACGACGAACTGGGTCGTCTCGGCCAGTTCACGAAGGGCATCGGTGAATCGTCCGACATTGGCTTCATCGAGGGCGGCATCCACCTCGTCCAGCACGCAGAACGGCACCGGCCTGACCTCGAGCATGGCGAACAGGAGCGCGACGGCCGTCAGGGCGCGCTCGCCCCCGGACAACATCGCCAGGGCCTGGGCCTTCTTGCCGGGCGGCCGAGCCACGATTTCGATCCCGGTGGCCGAGAGATCCGTCGGATCCGTCAGAGAGAGCCTGGCGAATCCTCCGCCGAAGAGCTGCTGGAAGCGTGAATCGAAACGCGATTCGAGTGCCGCGAATGTCGTCCGGAACTGTTCCGAGATCATCGTCTCGAGCTCGGCTATCAACGCATGGGTGCGGTCGATCGCAGTCCGCAGGTCCGCCTGCTGGCGCTCCATCTCATCGAGTCGAGCCCGAACCGTCGCGAATTCATCCTCTGCGAACGGATTCGCGGCGCCCAGTTCGTGATACCGCCGCCGGAGTGTCGCAAGGCGACCGGGCGTGGGGGCGTCGGACGGCGCGGGCTGCTGCGCCCAGGCGGCGCCCGCTGCAGCCAGTGCCTGCTCGATCGCCTCCCCATCGTCTTCCTCGTCGAGTCCCGACGCTCCTGCGTCATCCGCGGACGTCAGAGCGTCGGCGAGCGGCATCGCGTCCGAGACCGACCCTGCGTCGCCCCTCGGAGCGTTCCCTGCCTCGACACGCAGGTGGCGCAGGCTCAAGGCGCCAAGGCCCGCGAGCTCGACCAGGAGCTGCTCACGAAGCGCCTCGAGGCCAAGTCGCGCCTCCAGCTCATGATGTTCGGCCGTTCGCGCTGCGTCCTCGGCTGTCCGAAGCCGCTCCCGCGCCGACGCCGTCGCCCGATCTGCTGTGGACAGGCGAGCTCGTTCCTCGGTATCCGCTGCCACCAGGACGGCAACGGCATCCCGCGCTTCGGCGTCGCGTACGATCGCCTGGGCCAGACGCGTCGCCAGCACCTCGCCATCTGCCGCGAGATCGCGCTCGCGCGCACCGAGTATCGCCGCACCCTGGTCCGCCGCGACGAGACGCTGCTCATCCAGCGCTGCTGCCGCCTCCGCGCCGGCTCGCGCCCGCTCCGCGTCGCGGCGAGGACCCTCGAGCTGCGCCACCTGCGCAACGATCCGATCACGGGCAGCCCGCAATTCACCGACGCGCTCCTGCCATGTCACGACGGCCGTTCGATCGATGGCCTCCGAGGTGGAAGCAGGGGCGTCCGGCTCCGAAGGCACCGAGGCCCGCGCGCGCTCTACTTCCTGCTGCAACCGGGCGACCTGCGCGTCAAGCCACGCCGATTCCCGGACCAGCGCCTCCAGGCGGCGGGCTACGATGCGCTCGGCCTCCTCGGCTCGTCGGCGTTCGCCGGTGGCCGCAGCCTCGGCCGCCTGTGCCACATCGAGCATCCCGCGGGCCGTGGCGACCCGCTCGGCCGCTGCAGCGCCATCCGTGACGGCCCCGTCGTGCGCACGCTCGGCGGTCGCCAGCTCCGCGACGGCCTGCTCGTGCTGGACGCGCCGCGCGATCGTGCCCTCTGACGCCCCGAGGCGGACGGTCATCTCGCCCACCACGGCCGAACCGTCACGGGTCACCGCGATCCATCCCGGCGGAAGGCTCGCCTGGAGGCTCAACGCACCGGCCAGGTCCGGAACCCACACGGCCCGCGCCAGTAGACGCGCCGCCGCGCCTGCGATGTCCCTTCTAAGGGCGTCACGCAGCCAGCCTCCCCCGAGCTCGGACACTCGTTGCGTGAACTCGGCGTCCGTTCGGGCTCCGGAATGGCCCTCCGTCGCCCCATCGACCAATTCATCGACGACGACAGCGAGGCCGCGTTCCCCGGCGTGTTCGGTGAGACCATCGCGCTTCGCCAGATACGCCCGTCCCGCCCCTGCCAGCGCCGCATCCGCGGCAGCCTGCAGATCTGGGTCCACCACGAGGCCTTCGTCCAGCCGGCGCGCTCCACGACCTCGCATGGTCCTGGCGAAATCGCTGTGCTGATCGTCCTCGATTGCCGCGGCGGCGGATTCCAGGCGCGAGCGGGCCGCGGCCACCAGGGAGGCAGCGCGTCCGGAGCGCTCGGTAGAAGTCACGCTCAAGGCGGCCGCATGGTCCCATTCCGCCGTGGCAGCCGCGCGCCGTGCAGCGGCACCTGCCTCGAGTTCCGCGGACTCGGCCAGGTGAGCCTGGCTGGCCTCGTGGGCCGTCCTGGCCTCCGCGGCCCGCTCAAGCGCCCCGGCTGCCCGTGCCTCCTCGTCGGCCAGGCGTCGCTCGGCGTCGGCAAGCCGTCGCCGTGCAGACTCCATATCGGCAGCCCCAGCCGCCGCCGCCCTTCGTGAGGCGCTCACATCGG
>JBDTQY010000166.1:0-2368 GCA_039931955.1 Chloroflexota bacterium | reverse complement strand
GCCCCTCCATGTACGAATCGGGCCGCGCGAAGTAGATCAGCTCGAAGACACAGAGTGCCGGGCTGGCCTCGGCGAACTGGATCGATCGGGGCTCGCGGCCGGGCTCCAGAACCACGATCTCGCCGGGTTCGACGTCGCGAATGAACTCTGCCCCGACGATATCGAGGCCGGTCGTCTCCGACGACAACACCCAGGCGTCACCTGGCCCATCAGCCGGTGCCTCGTCGCCCCACAGACCGCCGGGCAGCGAGGACGGAGCCGCCACGTCGCGGATGCGCCCGATGCAGAGCGGGCGAAAGCCATATGGATCGCGGACACCGATGATCCGGTCACGATCAAGAACGACCAGGGAGTACGCACCACGGACGCGCGGCAGCAGGCTCACCAATGCCTCGACGGTGTCCTCGCCGGGCTCGTCGGACAGCAGCGCGGTGAGGACCTCCGTGTCCGTGCTGGCCGGCAATCTGCCGCGTCCGCCGCGCAGCTGGCCGAGCAACTCGCGGGTATTGACGAGGTTGCCGTTGTGCCCGATCGCGACGGCCCGTCGCGGGCCAAGTCGGAGCGTTGGCTGAGCGTTTTCCCAGACGGTCGAGCCGGTCGTCGAGTACCGACAGTGGGCGATGGCCAGATCGCCGTGGAACGACGGTAGGCGCCGCTCATCGAGGACCGACGAAATCATCCCGAGGTCCTTGTAGAGGAACAGCTCAGCGCCGTCGCTGACCGCCAACCCGGCCGACTCCTGACCGCGATGCTGCAGCGAGAACAGTCCCAGGGCCGCAACATGGGCCGCCTCGGTGCCGCTGCCATGCGGCATCGCCACCCCAAAGACGCCACACATCTCAGCGGCCCTCCGCCGCGGCGGCGGCCGATTCCCAGCCCAGTGCTCGGGCCAGGCCGTGGTCCCAGGCCTGGATGAGTTGCGCCATGGAGATGTCGATCGGGTCTGCTACGCGTGAGCCGCGCTCCTCCGACGCTCCCGTCGCGCCCGCCGCAGCCAGCTCGACCACGAGACGATCGCCCCCGACCTCGCCGAGGACCGCGGTCGGCAGACCGAATTGGCGAGCCAGCAGCTCAAGGGCTGGCGCATGCCGTGGAACCGTCGAGACCACCAGTCGACTTGGGCTCTCCCCGAAGAGATCGACGGCTGGTGAATGCCCGACCCCGAGACGAACGCGGGCACCCTGCCCGCCCCACATGGCGGATTCGGCCAGGGCAACAGCAAGACCGCCGCCGGATACATCCTGGGCCGAGGCAACGAGCCCGCGCGCGACCGCCTCCCGGATCCAGGCCTGCAGGCGTTTCTCCGCGTCAAGGTCGATTCCCGGTGGGTCGTCCTCCACGGCGACGCCAGCCAGCTGCGCATAGGCGCTCCCGGCCAGCCCGGGACCTACTTCCCCAACCAGCAGAATCACATCTCCAAGGGACTGGAACGTCGGCCCGACGGCGGTCGAGGCATCTTCGATGAGGCCGACAACGCCGATCTCCGGCGTCGGCAGGATCGCGCCGCCGGGCGATTCGTTGTAGAGAGAGACGTTGCCGCCCGTGACCGGCAGACCGAGTGCCCGGCAGGCGTCACCGAGACCGCGGACTGCCTCACTGAGCTGCCAGAACGCCTCCGGGCGCGTGGGATCGCCGAAGTTCAGACAGTTGGTCACCCCGAGCGGCCGTGCGCCGGTGATGGAGACGTTGCGCGTTGCCTCCGCCACGCTCAACGCGGCCCCGAGCCACGGGTCAATGGTGCCGACCATCGCGTTGGCATCCGTACTGGCCACAAGTCCCTTGGTGGTGCCCTTCACGCGGAGGACGGCCGCGCCCTGACCCGGTCCACGCATCGTGTTGACCTGGACCGTGCTGTCGTACTGCTCGTAGACCGGCCGCCGCGACGAGAGGTTGGGACTGCCCAGGAGCGCCATCAGGACGGCGCCGGGGTCCATGCCGCGCTCCGGCAGCCGGTCGATCGGTTCGGCCGGTGCGCCCGGCGCCGGGGCGGCCCGGCTGCGTGTCGGTGCAGTGGCCACCCGAGCGTGGACGATCGCGTCGGAGGTCAGGGCTCGGGCGGGAATGCGGGCCAGGTCGACGGAACCTGCGGCCGGAGCGAGGCCACCGTCAGCCGCTGGATCACCGACAAGTCCACCGGCGATGATCCGGATGTCCGGCTCCGCTGTCACTCGCCCGATCACCGCACACGGCAATCCCCAGCGTTCGCAGACCTCGCGGACGACTGCCTCCCGATCCGGCCTGATGACGGCCAGCATTCGCTCCTGGCTCTCCGAGATGAGGATCTCGAAGGCCGCCATATCCTGTTCCCGCCGCGGCACGGCGTCGAGGTCGATCAGCATGCCTGTCCCGGATCGATCCGAGGTCTCCG
>JBDTQY010000165.1:0-3048 GCA_039931955.1 Chloroflexota bacterium | reverse complement strand
GATCCACCGACCGGTCCTGACGCTCGTTCGGGCGATCCTCGGTCGCTGACCGCCGGTCCATTGGCCTGGCGCTGCCGTCCTGCTCCGCGGCAGGCCGCGCCGCGGGCTCTGGCCGTCCGTGCGACGATGCCACCTCGAAGCCCGCACGCTCACTACCCTGGAGGTTCCCATGGCCGAGACTCGAAACGCCAGCGTCACCTGGAACGGCGATCTGATGACCGGAGCCGGAACCATCGACTATGTCTCCAGCGGCGTCTTCGCCCGTATGCCCGTCTCGTGGGCATCGCGCACCAGCGCGCACAACGGAAAGACCTCGCCAGAGGAGTTGCTGGCCGCAGCCCACGCCAGCTGCTTCTCGATGGCCTTCTCGTCCCGCCTCGCCAAGAACGGGACACCGGCGACGAGCCTGAAGATCAAGGCGGAGGTGTTGTTCGACAACGCCGGCGGCGGTTGGAAGGTCACCACCAGCACGCTCACCGTCGTCGGTGATGTGCCCGGCATCGATCTGGCGACCTTTGAGGCCATCGCCGACGACGCCAAGGAGAACTGCCCAATCTCGATCGCCTTGAAGGGCAACGTCGAACTGCGCGTGGTCGCCTCGCTCGCGGGAGCCTGATCCGGGCCAGACGCCCGCGGCGGTTGTGCGGGCCCGAGCGGGATGGCCCCCGGCTGCCACCTCAGATCCGGTAGGCGACCAGTTCCCCACGCCCGATCGGGACCACGAGCCCGCTGAGCCGTGCGTCGGCAAGCGCCGTGTCCCGGAATTCAGCAAGGGCCGCCTCGTGCGAGGTCAGGTTGTCCGCCACGAGCAGCCCGCCTGGCCGAAGCGCCGCGATCGCTGGCTCCAGCATGCCCAGGTAGTCATCCTTCTCCGCGTCGAGGAAGACAAGGTCCGCCGAACCGGCGAACGATGAGAGGCCAGCCGAACCGTCCGAACCCCGCAGCTCGACGAGATCCTCGACGCCGGCACGGGCGAACGACGTCCGTGCCAGCTCGATCTTGGCGGGATCGACCTCGTAGGTGATGACCCGGCCGCCGTTGAGGGCGGCCGCAACCGCGAGCCAGAGGGTCGAATAGCCCGAGCTGGTTCCGATTTCGACCATGGTGCGGGCTCGCGAACCAAGCGCGATGGTCAGGAGGAACTGGCCAACATCCGGGGAAATTGCCCGCAACCTCTGCGACATTGGCGTCCCATCGATACGGTCGGCCTGGTCGCGCGCCTCGAGCGTTGCCATCACGCCGCGGATCGAAGACGGGACGAGATCCATGAGAGCCTCCGGGTGGTCGTGCGTCGCTACGAGATGGTCAGGATTCGACGAGGGTTGGTGGCGGTCATCTGCTGGATCTCGGCCTCGGAGACGCCTCGTTCCCGAAGCTGCGGCAGGAAGCTCTCCTGGAGGTACGTGTAGCCGTTGCCCTCGTAGTGGTGGAGCTGCGAGTTGTGGCAGACGTCCTGGCTGAGTAGCACGCGGTCGGCGTGGCCGCGCGACAGGATCTCGAGCAGCAAGTCGATGATCCGCGGCTCACCGTGGCGCTCCTGGGGAGAGAAGGACATCCCGAGGAAGTCAAACTCGAGGTTCGCGCCGCGTCGAATGATCTCGAGGTAATGGTCCAGGTGCGGGTACGAATCTGCGTGGCCGATCACGACCCGCGTCAGATCGGCACCCTCCTCCTCGAAGACCGCCAGCTGGGCCAGGCCGACGTCGCTGAGCACCGCGTGGGTCGTGATCGAGAGGCCGGTCCGACGGGCCGCCCGGGCCACCGCCCGGTGGACGCGCTCTTCCTGCGCCGAGAGCCACGGCTTGTCGGTCCCGATCTCGCCGATGATCCCGGGTCGGACGCGCGCCGCGGTCCCCCCGGCCCCAACGGTCCCCCCGGTCTGATCGCCCCCTGCGATCTCGATGCCCTCCTCGATCTCGCGCACGAGTTCGTCGGCCAGCGCATCAGTTGCACGCTGGGCGATCAGGGCCTCTGCCGGGTAGTAGGCCTCGCGATACCAGCCGCAGCCCATGACGAGATGGAGCCCGGTGGATCGTGCAAGCCGAACCAGCCAGGCCGGATCGCGACCGACGCCAGGCAGCGTAAGGTCCACGAGTGCTGTCCCGCCCAGATCCCGGTAGCGGCCCAGTTCGGCCACGATGACCGGCTCATCAGCGGTCAGCTCCCAGTAGTCCCAGCGATTCGGGATCTTCCAGAGCGCGATCGCGGTGTGCTCATGTGGCAGCACGAATCCGAGCTGGGAGGGGTCGATCGGACCAAGGACCGTCTGGACGCGCGGCGCCGACGCTGGGGAGGTGGCCATCATCGGCGAGTCTACGACGAAGGGTCGATACGGACGGTCGAGACGGAGCCGTCGGCGACGTTGACCACGTAACTTGCCTCGAGACCTGCTCGACCCGGCTTCGCTCACGCGGCGCTCCCTGCATCTCGCGGGCCTTCTCTCTACCCTTTGTCGACGACAAGCCCGTCACGTCGGCGCTCGTGGGTGCCAATGACCGCCACCGAAAGGACCAGATGTTCAGCCGTTGGGGTGCGTTCGTCTATCGACGTCGCCGAATTTTCCTCCTTGTCATGCTCGCCATCACGGCCGCATCCGTGCCACTGGCCGCGGGCGCGTCGGCTCAACTCAGCTCCGGCGGATGGCTGGACAAGAACTCGGAATCGGCCCAGGTCTCCAAGCGCCTCGAGACAGAGTTCGGCGGCGGCCAGAGCGCCTTCCTCGCCCTCTTTCGGGCAGATGCTTCAGGCGCCGACGCCCGGAGCGCCGACTTCCAGGCGGCAATCGCGACGACGCTCGCAGGCTTCTCGACCGATAGCCGCGTCGGGACCATCACCGGATATGCCCAGACGCACGACGACCGATTTGTCAGCATTGCGGGCGATGCCACGTATGTCGTGATCGGCCTGAACATGACCGATGACGAGTCCATCGCCGCCGTCGATGACATCCAGAACCTCCTCAGTCCGCCGGCTGGATACGACGTCAGCCTGACCGGCTTCGGCCCCATCCAGAGGGACTCAGCGGCTCTCTCGGAGAAGGACCTGCTG
>JBDTQY010000164.1:0-8392 GCA_039931955.1 Chloroflexota bacterium | reverse complement strand
AGTATGTGGTGCCGGGTCCACAACGTCATGACGATCCCTCATCCGATCGTCACCGATCCCCCTACCGTGCGCGGGACCCGGCGCTCAAGCTCAGGCGGGAGGAGCCACCTGAATCCCGGCGGCCCGGAGCACCGCCGGAAGGATGACGAGGATCAGCAGAATCGCGAAAGCGACCATGGCCAGCAGGCGCAACGTCGTCGAGCCGACGGGGCGAGCGTCGAGCGGTTTTCCGTGCGGAGCGAGTGGGCTAACTACGCCGTCCGAGCCGTCGTTCAGGGCCATCCGATCATTGCCTCATCGGAACTGAGGCGCCCATTGCGAATGCCAGGACCAAGAGGATGACGAACATACCCAGAAGGAGGACGAGTGCTTCGCGGGTGTCCCGCCGGCTCGACGGATTGACGACCGCTTCCTCGGAGTGATCGCCCGGTTGTGTGCCATGGCCGTGGGTGCCGAACGTCGTCAAGAACAGGTTCCAATTCGCGCAGACGCCGTGCGACCATCAGGACCGATGGTAGGCGGAGCGGCTCGGCGAGGAGTGTCAGGCCCCGAGGCCGCCGAGTCATGACGGTCTCTCATGCTCCGTCGCGAAGCGGCGGCGACGTGCCGGGCTCAGCCCCAGATGACGCTAGCGAGCGTCTGGCTCGCCGCCCCAGCCGACGTTCGTGAACAGCGGGATGAAGCGATACCCCTGGCCCGGGACCGTGGCGATGAAGCGCGGTCGCCGGTAGTCGTTCTGGAGCTTGGCACGCAGACTTCGCACGTGGCTGTCCACGATGTTGGTCTCGGTCACGAAGTCCGTGCCCCAGATCACATCGAGGATCTCCTCGCGGGTGACCACCCGGCCTGCACGACTGGCCAGGAGGTACAGCAGGCTCTGCTCGATCCCGGACAGGTGGATGGTCGAGGACCCGGTACGCACCTCGCGACTGAGGATGTCGATCTCGATCTCGCCGAGCCTGATCACGGGCACGATGGGCCGATCCGTGCCCGTCGCCCGGCGGGTGATGACGATGGCCCGGGCGAGCAGCTCCTCCGGCGAGAAGGGCATCGTCAGGATGTCGTCCACGCCGAGGTCGAAGGCCCGCAACTTCGTCTTGAGGTCGCCGCGTCGGGTGAGGCCCAGGGCGGGCGTCACGCGCCGCGTCAGGCGATTCGAGTCACCAAGCCGCGCCAGCAGCGCCGTGCTGTCGTCGTGGTCCATGTCGATCACGGTCAGATCCGGGTGCCACTCATTCAGAATCGGCACTGCCTCGGCCAGATCGCGCGCAGCCCGAACCTCGAACAGGCCGTGGTTGAGTGTGAGCTCAATGAGGTCAACGACCAACTCGCGATCGTGGAGGACGAGCGCGCGGCGTGCCTGTTGCTCCCGCGGCCGACCAGTTGCCAAGACGAACCCTCCCAACGCCGAACTGACACTGGGATTATCTCAAAGAGCTATGCGATGCGCAACAACCGAACTGGCAGCAGACAACTCCCCCGCATCAGCGGGGCGGGGTGTCGCCCTCGTGCGGGGTGTCGCCCTCGTGGCGATGGACGGCATCCTGTACGTCGCCGACACCCTGCTGCACGCGGCCCTGGGCTTGATGAACCACTCCACCGGCGCGCTTCCGACGGTCCCCGGTCAGCTTACCCAGCCACTCCTCGACCGTGCCGCGGATCCTGTTGAATGTTCCCTTCGTGTGTTGATCGGTCATGCGCCCGACGTCGCGGCGTGCGCGATCCCCTCGAGCATCTTTGTGCGGACGCCGGTCATCGTCGACCGAGCCGGCGCGAGCCGTTGAAGTAGCCCATGACGACCACGACGAGGATGGCGCCAAGGGTGGCGATCACGATGCTCTCGACGTTGATGCCGTCGACTGTGCCCATCTTGAGCACGTTCGTGGCGATGAAACCGCCCACGATGGCGCCGACGATGCCCAGGACAATCATCATGAGCAGGCCCTCACGCGAGCCCATGACCATGTTGGCGAGAAAGCCGGCGATGGCGCCGACCACGATCCATGCGACGAAACCCATTAAGTTCCCTCCTACTGGGCGCCGGTCCACACTAGCCGGCGCGGTGTGCTGGCAAAGCTCGGCCAGCCCGAGGACCGCGACGGCGGCCACGAGGCTTGTTCAGGCGGGATCGCGGCGGAAGATCCCCACGGCCCAGAGCACGACCAGCTCGATGATCGTCCAGCCGACCAGGGCCACGATGGCTGTGACGTCGAATGTCGACCCCGCGGAATGAAGGGCGTCCGTCTTGAGAATTCCCTCGAACGGGGCGACGAACAGCTGGCTGAAATTGAGGATGCCCGACACGAGTCCGTTGGCCTCGCGGGCATCGAGCAGGAGGAGGACGAAGCGCAGCCCGATGACGAGCTGAATGAGCCCGAAACCGAGAACGACGATGCGGCGAATCATTTCAGGTTTCTCGGGCCCGGTCGTCGTGGTGTGGCGGCTGTCCGTCCTCACCGTCTGCTGGCTCGCTGGCGCCCCCGGGTCTGCCGCTGGGGTAGCCTCCTGGGTGACGACCGTCCGGTCGACCTCGTCTGTAGTCATAGCAACTCCCTCACCCTTCAGTTGGCGCGACCCAGAGGGCCGCAGAGACACCTCGGGCGTAATGTGAGTTTCAACGCGCGGCCCGCAAAGTCATGATGGCTCATCATCCGGCGGGTGGTAAGGCCCGCAGGCTCCGTTCCTCGCACGGCGGGGAACTTTGCATGTGGCGCCCAGGAGGGTCGGAAGGGCAACGGATAGCCGACGTCGCGCCTGCGGGTCAATCGAGCACCCGCACCTGATCGCCGACCCTGATCCGACCCGGCAGGTCGACCTCGGCGAGGACACCGAGCATCGCCTTCGGCGCGCCGTGCGAATCGGGAAGCGGTCCGCGATAGCGCAGGATGGTGCGCAGGGTGTCGAGGTCGCGCTCACCGGTATCCGGGTCCTGGGTCGTGATGGCGCAGCGCGCATCGCGCTCGGTCACGCGCAGGATCGTCTCGCCCAGGCCGATGCGGCGATCGATCCAGGCGTCCTCCTCATGCGGCGCCATGCCGTCGAGTTCGATCAGCATGCGGAAGCGACGAGGATCGACGGACGCGACACCAAGCTGCCGCGCCAGCTCACTGACCGATCCATCGCCGATGATCGAGGTCGGGTGCGCCCGGCGCGTCCCGCCGATCCGGTCCGTACGCATCAGCCGAACTGGACGACCGGCCAGCGGCGTCAGCGCCTCGGCCCAGGGTCCAAGGACCTCATGCGCCACCGCCGTCCGACCATGGATGAGCGTCTCGCGACCCTCGCCGAGTCGCACGTCGTCCTCGATCACCGTTCCGTCGGGAAGCGTGACCCGCAGGATGCTCCCCGTCGGATCCGTGTGGGCAGCTGCCTGGGCCAGCCGCCCGACCACCACGCGATCCACGAGGTAGTCGCGCTCATCAACCAGGTAGAAGCGGCGGTCCTCGGCCACGCCGTGCGGGGTCAGCTCGATCTCGGTCGGGTGCTCGAGCGCGAGGCTGCGAACCGGCGCGATCGAGAGCCGCGTCACGGTGATCATCACCCAAGCCTACCGGGTTCCCGATCTGGCGCGAGTTCGCGCGAGTTGGCGCGAGTTGGCGCGCGACTGCGTATGGGTTGTCCAAGCGATCGTTCCAGAGCCGCTAGAACGCCGATACGGTCAGTCCCCGTGCTCGGGCATGGTCGGCGCTCGCTGGGTGAGTGACAGGGCCGTGATCACCTCGCCCGCCGGGTCGAGCGTGACCGCCACGGCGAGGTTTCCGCGGTCGCTACCCAACCACCAGGTTGCCGTCGTCTGACCGTCGCCGGCTACGACGGGGCCGAGCATGACCGGCGCGAATCGGGCGGCCACGATCCCGACCACGCGACTGAAGGCGAGTTGATCCACGTCCGGCCCGAACACCAGTCCCTCGGGGAGAGTCGGGAGACTCGGATCGGGGCCATTGACCGCGCTGACGACTGCTGCCGCGGCTGCAGCGAAGCTCGGACCTGGCGCCGGGACCGACAGGACGTTGAATGTCTGGACCGGCGCACTGCCTTCCGGCGAAAGCCGAATCTCCATCCGAACCCGCCCGCCACGCTGATCGGCGAGCCACCAGGTGGCGTGAAGCGGCGTCATCGCCACCTCTGGCATCTCCGGGTCCGGGCGCAGGCCGCCATGGACGTCGCGGATCCGGGCCAGGGCATCTCGACGGCGAGCGAGCGGCTCGTCAAGTTCGACATTCATCGTGAAGAGCCGCCGGGCGAGATCGTCATCCCATGCGCTGAGCAGTCTGCCGATGTCGGCCCGCGCCGCCGCCAGCGAGGGCGCTGGCTGAACCCGCCGGGGTGGGACGATGGCCGCCTCGAGGAGCGACGCCATCAGCTCGCGGGCCAGCAGGGTGGTCGGCGCGTACCGGTGGTTGGCGAGGACGATGACCCCGAGCCCCGAAGCTGGCTGCCAGCGCATGTTCGAGCCAAAGCCCGGGTATCCGCCGCTGTGGGTCACGATTCGGCCCCATCGAATGTGGTCCTCGACGAAGAGGCCGTACCCGTACCCGCCCGCCGCCACATCCGGATCGGCGTCGGGGGTGGGGAGCATCACGCTCGGCCACCCCGCCCCGGCGGCCTGCTGCATCTCCCGGCGGCTGGCACGCGACAGCGGCGCTGAATCTTCGGGATCATCGCGCGGCGGGTACGAGTCGGTGAAGAACCCGACCCATCGGGCGAGGTCCCTGACGGATGTGAAGATCCCGCCCATCGAGGCCAGCGCTCCGTAGCCGTCGAGGGGCTCCTCGACGTAGGTGTCGTCGCGCCACAGGTATCCGAGGGCGAGTCGGTCCCGGGCCACCTCCTCCTCGAGATAGGTCGTGGCATCCATACCGAGCGGCGCCAGGAGTCGCGCGCGAACGACATCGCGGTATTCGGCCCCGGCGACATTCGTGATCAGCCGACCGAGGATGCCGTAACCGAGGTTGGAGTACTCGAAGCGGGTCCCGGGCGTCCAGGCGAAGGTCAGCGGTCCTCGAAGCAGTTTGCTGAACTCATCCAGATCGAGGCCCTGCTGTCGATCGCCCCATGGATCGTCGGTCGCCAGCCCCGCGGCCATGGTCATCAGGTGGCGCACGGTGATGATCGGTGAATCGGACGTCGGCCCGCGAAGGTCGGCGAGCTCGGGGACATGGCGCCCGATCGGGTCATCGAGGGACAGCAGACCCTCGTCCCGAAGGCTGATCACGGTGGCGGCGGTGAAGCTCTTCGTCATCGATGCGATCCGGAAGACACTGTCCGCATCCGGGAGCGCGTCGTCGCCGACTCGAAGCGTGCCAAGGCCGCGGCTGTGGATCAGTTCGCCGCTGGAGACAACGCCATACACGAGGCCGGGGACGTGCTTGCCCACCAGGAATCGGTCAGCGATGGCGTCAATCGCATGCAGCGCGTCCGTCGTGGTGGTCATCGGGCTCCATGAATCAGTGAAGCCGCCGGTTCCCCGGCGGCTTCAGGTTGATCTGCGGGTCGGTCGGGTCAGTGGGCGCAGGAGCGTGCAGAGCCCGCGTCGTCCGCGGTCCGGAAGCTGTTGCCGCAGCCGCACCCGGACGTGGCGTTCGGGTTGTTGACCGTGAAGCCGGCTCCCATGAGAGTGTCGACGTAGTCAATCGACGAACCCTGGAGGAGCGAGATGCTCTGGCCGTCCACGTAGACCTTCATGCCGTTCGCTTCGAGGACCTGATCCTCGGGAGTCGGGGCATCCTCCAGCATCATGCCGTACTTGTAGCCGGAGCAACCGCCCGAGTACACGTATACGCGAAGGCCAACGTTCGGATTGGTCTCTTCCTTGGTCAGCTCGCGCAGCTTGGCGGCTGCGGTATCAGTCAACTGGAGGACCGTCGGCTGCTGGTCGATCATGTGGGGCGTTCCTCTCGGGAGGATTGGGGGATTTCGTTGGACGACGACCGGCAAGCCGATCGAGGGGTCCATCGTACGCAAGTCAACCGGTTTTCACAACAGGTTCGCCAAAATCGCCCCGGACAGGTCCCGCCCACCTCCGCTATGGTTCAGTCTCCATCAGGCAAGGGTGAGCCGTGGCTCGTTGCCCATACTGACCGCCTACCAACGACGTGAGTGATGACTGTCCCGACCTCCAACCGGCCCCGCCGCTTCTCGATGCCGGACCTCGGCGACGACGGTGTGGATGCGGCGATCGAAGCGTTCCTGAGCGGCCCGCAGGACACTCGTGGCCGATCCACGGTCGCCGAAACACCCCGGCGCCGCGCCAGCCACCTCGCACCCGTCTCGGATCATGACGCCTGGATGGATGCACTTCATCGAGAGAGCCAGCGCAGTGAGCGATACGGTCGCCCGGCCGCAGTGCTCATCATTGCTGGTCTTCCGGATGCCGATACCGATGCCGCGCGCAATTGGCTCACTCGTATCGAAGGTCCGATCCTTCACGCGATCCGGCGCGGAATCCGGGAGACGGATCTGGTGACTCGCGCCGCGCCGGCGACATTCCACGTGCTCCAGCCAGAGACCTCGGACCGCGACGCCCGCCACGCGGCAGCGCGGATCGTGGCCGACTGCGAAATCTGGCTCGAGGCGATGCTCGCCCCGATCGTGCTTCGGTCAGCGGCGGCAGCAGCGCTGCCCGGCTTGACGCTGGAGGCCACGCTGGCACGAGCCCTCGAAGAGCTGCGCTGGTCCAATCGGGCCTGACCGAGGTTGAGCGGCCCTCGCTGCCGCCGTTGTGGCGCGGTGCCGCCGGGCTGACCGCCACGCGGCACTACGCCTCGATGCGCTCCACGATCGTGGCGATCCCCTGGCCAACACCGATGCACATCGTGGCAAGGCCGTAGCGGCCACCGCGAGCGGCCAGCTCGTGGACCAGCATCGTCATCAAGCGCCCACCGCTCATCCCGAGCGGATGGCCGAGGGCGATCGCTCCGCCGTTCACATTGACCCGCCCCGGATCCAGCCCGAGCTCGTCGATACAGACGATGGACTGGCTGGCGAACGCCTCGTTCAGCTCGATCAGGTCGAGGTCTCCCGGGGTGAGGCCGGCACGTGCCAGCGCCTTCCGAACCGCGGGGATCGGGCCGGATCCCATGATTGCCGGATCCACGCCGGCGACTGCGGTCGCCACGACCCGGGCGAGCGGCTTCAGCCCAAGGGCGCGGGCGCGGTCCGCCTCGACGAGGAGCACGGCCGACGCGCCGTCATTGATCCCGGAGCTGTTGCCGGCGGTGACACTGCCACCTTCGCGGAACGCGGGCCGAAGCTTCGCCAGGGCCTCCATCGTGGAGTCGGCGCGCGGGTGCTCGTCGCGGGTGACCAGGATTGGGTCGCCCTTTCGCTGCGGTACGGGCACGGGCACAATCTGACCGTCGAAGGCGCCTCGCTCGATCGCCGCGACCGCTTTCTGATGACTGGCCAGCGCGAACGCATCCTGTCGCTCGCGGCTCACTGACCACTTCTCGACCACGTTCTCGGCGGTTTCGCCCATGGAGTACGGGTAATGCATCGCGGCCAGCTTGGGGTTCAAGAACCGCCAGCCCAGCGTCGTGTCCTGGAGGTCGCGGGCTCCTCGATCCCAGGCCGCCGCTGACTTCGCCAGCACGAACGGAGCGCGGGTCATGGACTCGACGCCACCGGCGATGAACACATCGCCGTCGTCCACGGCGATGGCGTGCGCGGCGGAGTTGATCGCCTGCAGCCCGGATCCACAGAGGCGGTTCACGGTCAGCCCACCGACCTCGACCGGCAACCCGGCAAGCAGGAGTGCCATGCGGGCCACATCGCGATTGTCCTCGCCGGCCTGGTTGGCACAGCCGAGGATGACGTCCTCGATCAGGTTCGGGTCGATGCCCGAACGGTCCACAACGGCCCGAATGACGAGCGCAGCAAGATCGTCCGGGCGAACGCCGGCAAGGGCTCCACCGTATCGACCGATCGGCGTCCGGACGGCCTCGACGACCCACGCGTCGCGAAGTTGACGATGCTGATCTCGGCTCATGGATGGATTGTAGGGTCGTGCCGTCGGAGCCACGCGAACGGGCCCTCTGGGTGTGCCGCGCCGAGCCACAGGGCGGTGTCGATGTCGGCTTCCGAGGCCACGCCGGCGTCGCGTGCCAGGATCGCTTCGGCAGCGATGGCCTCCCGGATCCGTCCCACGATGGCGGCGTGTGGCAGCGAGCGGTCCAGCCGCCCATGCGGCGCAATCGAACTCGGGAGGGGTTCCGGCACCGGGTCGTGCCCGGTGTCGTGCTGATAGAAGCCAAGTCCCGTCTTTCGGCCTAGTCGCCCACGCGCCACGAGCCAGTCCTGGATGGGCGATGGGCAGAGGCGCTCCGGACGCCCGAGGCCATCCCAGACACCGGTCGCGGCGGCGAGATTGACGTCGAGACCCACGAGATCCATG
>JBDTQY010000163.1:0-8036 GCA_039931955.1 Chloroflexota bacterium | reverse complement strand
GCCACGAACATCCGTGAAGATCTGGCAGCGCTCGGCGCCGAGCGCTGCGGCCAAGGCCACGGCCGTCGTATCCGAACCCCCGCGGCCGAGCGTCGTCATCTCGTTCCGACCCACGGCCGCCTCGCTCTGCCCCTGGAACCCGGCGACCATGACGACATTACCGCGCTCCAGCTCCTCGCGGATCCGCAGCGGGTCGATGTTGGCGATCCGGGCACGCCCATAGCGACCGTCGGTCGTGATCCCCGCCTGCGGCCCCGTCAACGCGATTGCCGGGACGCCGATCGCGTGCAGCGCCATCGCGACGAGCGTGGCGCTCTGGTGCTCCCCGGTTGCGAGGAGCATGTCCAACTCCCGCGCGTCAGGCTCATCGGTGATGGCTGCAGCGAGCGCCAGCAGCTCGTCGGTCGTGTCCCCCATCGCCGAGACGATCACCACGAGGTGGCTGCCCGCGCTGCGCTCGCGCGCGATCCGTCGAGCGACGCGCTGGATCCGATCCGCGTTCGCCAGAGAAGAGCCGCCGAATTTCTGAACCACGACTGGGCGCTGCATCGGCCGCGAATTCTACCCGACGCCCTTCGAAGCACCGCGATGAACACCCGCGCCCGCTGCGGCGACTGGAGGCGTACCCGCTCGTGCGGCACAATCGACCCGACGCGCCACCCGGCGAACAGCGCCCGTAAATCGCACCGAGCAGGAGACCAGGCATGTGCTTCGATCTGGACAGCCGGCCCCCGATCCAGCCGATCATGGGCGGCGCCCTCGACGGCGGGCCGTTCACCCTGGACTCGGATGACGGCGCCTCGATCCTCGCGTTTCGCGCCCGCGCGGCACACCCGAGCGGGGCGGGAATCCTCATCCTGCCCGACGTCCGTGGCCTGCACGCGTACTACGAGGAACTGGCGCTGCGCTATGCCGAGCACGGTGTGGATGCCGTTGCCATCGACTACTTCGGGCGGACGGCGGGTCTGGGCTCGCGCGGGGATGACTTCGACTACTCGCCCCACGTGGGGCTGACGCGGTGGGAGACGCTCGCCGCGGACATCCGGGCCGGCGCCGCCGCGCTGCGTGCCATTCGGAGCCCCAGCGACGGCGCGGGTTCCGGGCTCGGTCAGGGCGATGGCCCGGGCACCGGCGTCGGCGTCGGCGTCGGCGTCGGCGCAAGGAGTGGCCCCGAGCGCATCTTCGTCACGGGCTTCTGCATGGGTGGCCGCTTGTCATTCGTCAGCGGGACACTCGATCTGGACTTGGCGGGGATCATCGGGTTCTACGGGTGGCCGACCGGCGCGTCAGGTAACGGAACCCCTGCTCCGGCGGACGTGGCTGCGGCCATCAAGGCCCCAGTACTCGCGATCTACGGCGGCGCCGACACCGCGATCGGTCCTGAGGTACGAGATGCCTTTGACCAGGCGCTGGACGCCGCCGGGGTGGAGCGCCGGACCGTGACCTACGCCGGGGCGCCACACTCCTTCTTCGACCGCAAGGCCAGCGACCACGCCGACGCATCGGCGGCCGCGTGGAATGAGGTGACGACCTTCATCGAGCGACTCAGCGCCTGATGAGCAGCCATCCCAGCAGGATCACGCCGGCCACCACCACGATCGCGAGGCCGTAGCCGGGAAGAGCCGCCTGGAGGACGTTTGCCACGCCGCTGGCCGCCTGTCCGACGGCCCTGACCATCCCGCCAACCAGCCCGGCCAGGTTCTCGCCGATCGAACCGGCCAGCGAACCTGCGACATCCATGGGACAAGTGTGGGCGAGGGCGTCAAGAAAGGAGTTCGGCCGGTCACGTACCAGGTCCCGGGACGGTGGCGCCCAGGTGGCCGAGAGGGACACGCCCGGTGGCGACGACGACGGCCACGCCCGGTGGCCGAGATGGTCACGCGTTGGCGACGACGATGGCCCCGTTGTTTCGCGGCTTCATGACCTCGACGCGGCCGGCCAGGTCCATGTCGCCGGCTGCGGCACGGAACGCCGCCTCAATTCGGGCGACGCCGGACAGGGTGTCGGTGAAGGCGATGATCGATGAACCCGCTCCGCTGAGGCAGGCGCCGATAGCCCCAGCAGCCCGTGCATCGGCAACCAGGCGCGGCAGCTGTGAGTAGACGGCAGCGCGATACGGCTCGTGGAGACGATCGTCGGTCAGCAGCGAGAGGAGGTCCAGGCGACCCGTCGCCAGCCCCGCGACGCCGATCGCCACGTGGCCCAGGTTCCTCACGGCATCGGCGCGGGGCACCGAATCGGGCAGCACTCGGCGCATCTCGTCCGTGCCCAGCCGCAATTCCGGGATGAAGACGACCGCCCGTACGCCGCGAGGCACATCGAAACGGATGGCCTCGACATTCGCACCACGTAGGGCGGAGACGACGAACCCACCGAGCAGAGCAGGTGCCGCGTTGTCCGGATGGCCCTCGATCCCCGTCGCGAGCCGCAGGAGATCAGCGTGCGTGAGTGCCCCACCGAGCAGCGCGTTGCCGGCCAGCAAGCCCCCCACGGTCGCGGCGGCGCTGGATCCGAGGCCACGCGCGAGGGGGATCCGATTGGTCATTCGGACGCTCCAGGTGGCCTCGCGCGGGAGTTCCCCTTTGACCTCGCGCAGGGCGGCCTCAAGCCCGAGGATGAAGCGGTTGTTGGGACCGGTGGTGAGCTCGCCCGCGCCCTCGCCGGTGACTTCCAGTTCGTGGCCCGAGGGGCTCCAGGTCCGGACTTCGACCTCGACCCGATTCAGGACATCGAGAGCCATGCCCAGGCAGTCGTAGCCAGCGCCCAGGTTCGCAGTCGTGGCTGGGACATCAACCGTCACGCGGTGCCCATCGAGCTGCGCCAACCATGTCCCGGTCAAAGCTTCCACCTTCCAGTCACCAGCCAAGGATCCTGCGAACCGCATCGAGCGACGGATCGGCGTCCAGAATCCGGTTGTCGGCGACCTCCTCTGCCGTGGAAGGGTCCTTGAGCCCGTTTCCGGTCAGAACCACCACGGTCGTGGCGTCGGACTCGATCTCGCCGGCCCGGGCCATGCGGGTGAGCCCGGCAAGGCCGGCGGCCGACGAAGGCTCGCAGAAGATCCCCTCGCGTCGGGCGAGGTCGCGGTACGCGGCCAGGATCTCCTCGTCGGTGACAGCCTCGATCCGCCCACCCGACTCTTCGCGGGCCGCTGTGGCCAGGTGCCACGAAGCAGGATTTCCGATCCGGATCGCCGAGGCGATGGTCTCGGGGCGCTCAACCGGGTACCCGAGCACGATCGGCGCGGCGCCCGCCGCCTGAAATCCGAGCATCCGCGGACGACGCTCGACCATCCCGGCTCGGGCGTAGTCCGTGAAGCCCGACCAATAGGCGCTGATGTTCCCGGCATTGCCGACGGGAATAGCCAGGTAGTCCGGCGCCTGGCCGAGGTCGTCGCAGATCTCGTAGGCACCCGTTCGCTGACCCAGCAGACGATGCGGATTGAGCGAGTTCACCAGGGTCACCGGGTGCGCCGGATCGGCGGCGAGCTCACGGACGATGGCGAGCGCGGCGTCGAAGTTTCCGTCCACGCCTACGACGCGCGCGCCGGCCATCAGCCCCTGGAGGAGCTTGCCGTGGGCGATGGCGCCACGTGGCAGGACCACGACCACTTCGAGCCCGGCTGCCGCCCCATACGCGGCGGCGGAGGCGGACGTGTTGCCGGTCGAGGCGCAGATGATCGAGGTGGCACCAGCCTCGAGCGCCTTGGCCACGGCCAGGACCATGCCGCGGTCCTTGAAGGACCCGGTCGGGTTGGCCCCCTCGACCTTCGCGTAGAGGTTGTCGAGGCCGAGCTCCGCCCCAAGATGCTGCAGGTGCACCAGCGGCGTGGCGCCCTCGCCGAGCGAAATGCCGGGCGTCTCCCCGGTGATGGGCAGCCATCTTGCGTAGCGCTCAAGCAGCACCGGTCGAGGGCGGCCGGTCAGCGATTCATCGGTCACCGAGTCACCCGTCACCGGATCACCGGGTAGAGCGTCCCCGAGGGACCCGTGAATACGTCTCCCGGCGGCAGGTTTCTTGCTGTGATCGGCGCGGTTGCCGGCACGAGCCCCGCCCACGTGCTGCCGCCGCCCCGGGCGATGGCCAGCAGGTCCGCCAGCACCGCAGACGAGGTTGCCGGCCCTCCCGCACCGGGTCCGCTGAAGGCGACCTCACCGATCGGCTGGCCCTCGACCTCGATCCGGTTCAGGACGCCGTCCGTTCGACCGAGGGGCGAGTCGAGTGGCACCGCCGACGCCACCACCGAGCACGCGATGCCGTCAATGGTCCGGGCGGCCGAGGCAATGAGCTTGATGGCGAGCCCCTGCTCGTTGGCGGCTAGAAGATCTGGAAGCGTGACACCGGTGATGCCCGGCAGACCGGCCGCGCCACCGATCGTTTGTGAAGCGATCGCGACCGAGTCCGGCTGGAGCCATTGCCCAAATGCCAGGCGGGCGAGGATGACCACCTTGTTGACCGCGTCGTGACCCTCCACGTCGCCGCGAGGATCCGCCTCCGCGTAGCCGGCTACCTGGGCATCGGCCAGGACGTCCGCGTATGGTCGCCCGTCCTTCGCCATGGCGGTCAGGATGAAGTTGGTGGTCCCGTTGACGATCCCGCGAACGGCCTCCAGGCGATTCGCCGCGAGATCACCGGCTATCGGCCCGAGGACCGGAACCCCTCCCCCGACGGCTGCCTCGTAGCGCAGGGCGGTGCCAGTTCGTCGGGCAATCGCCTCGAGCTCGGGTCCGTGATGCGCGATGACGTGCTTGTTGGCCGTCACCACTGGTTTGCCGGCGGCGAGGGCAGCCCCGATCAGGGTCCGCGCCGGTTCGTCCCCGCCCATCAGCTCGACGACGACGTCCGTTTCAGGATCCGCCACCAGGTGCGCCGGGGCATCGGTCAGGAGCGACTCGGGGATCCCGGATGCGGCGGCCCTTGCCACGTCACGGACGGCCACGCCCACCAGGACCAGTGGCGCGCCATCGGCCGTCCTCAGCAACTCGGCCCGCTCCTCCAGGGCGCGGACGACCTCACGCCCTACTGAGCCGGCGCCGAGCACGGCGATCCGGAGTGGCGTGGTCACGGCCTGAGCGGCGGCGCCGGGCGCATCGAGGCGGGTCTGTTCATCGTGGTGATGGTACGAGGTCGGCGGGAAGGTACGCCGGGGCGGGAAGGTACGCCGGGGCGGGAGGGTACCCCTCGGCCCGCCCTGCCAGCGATGCCTCGGCTACACTCGGCCGACGATGCCCGACCCACTGACCTCGCACCCCACGCGCACGTTCAGCGGCATCCAGCCGTCCGGCGCCCCACACATCGGCAACGATCTCGGCGCGATCAGGAACTACGTCCGCCTCCAAGACGAGTTCGAGGCGATCTACTGCATCGTCGACTACCACGCCCTGACGAGCACCCACGATCCCGACCGGATGCGCCGTCAGACCCGCGAAATGGCCGCCGCGCTGGTGGCGCTGGGCCTCGATCCCGAGCGCTGCACGCTGTTCGTCCAGAGCCACCGGCCCGAGCACACCGAACTGGCCTGGCTGCTGGCCACGGTGACGCCGGTCAGCTGGCTCGAGCGGACACCGACCTACAAGGAGAAGAAGCAGAACCAGCCGGACGACGTCAACCACGGCCTGCTGACCTACCCGGTCCTCCAGGCCGCCGACATCGTCATCTACAAGGCGAACACCGTGCCGGTGGGTAAGGACCAGGCCGCGCACCTCGAGTTGTCGAGAGAAATCGTTCGAGCATTCAACAACCGCTACGGCGAGACGTTCCCCGAGCCGCAGGCGGTCTTCACGGACGCTCCGGTGGTCATCGGCACGGACGGCGTCCGGAAGATGTCCAAGTCGCTCAACAACACGATCGAGATCTTCGCTCCGGAGGACGAGATCCGGCGTCAGGTCATGTCGATGGTCACGGATACCCAGCGGATCAAGCGCACCGATCCCGGGCGACCCGAAGTCTGCAACGTCTGCCAGCTACAGCGGTTCTTCGGAGAGGACTACATCCAGCTCTGGGATGGTGAGCGAACTGCCCGGACCGGATGCGTGGATATGAAGCGCCTCCTATCCGACCGGATCATCCGCCACTACGGACCGGCGCGCGAGCGCTACGCGGAACTCATGGCACATCCGGACGAGGTGGACGGCGTCCTCGAGGCCGGAGCCGATCGCCTGCGGCCGATCGCCGCTGCAACGATCGATGAAGTCCACCACAAGATGGGGCTCCGATAGGTCCCGAGGCGACGAAGGGAGCAGACGACGTGAGCTTCGAGCTGACGCAGCGAGAGCGCCGCTGGCTGGACATCGTCCTCCTGCTTTCGGCCGTTGCCCTCGGCTTCGTGGTCATGGGCTTCCTGGCAAATCTCCTTGTTGCCTTCGGCGACATCATCCTCGTCTTCTTCCTGGCCTGGCTGCTCGCCTTCATCCTCACCCCGGTCGTCACGCGGGTGGCCCGGATCTCCCACCTCAACCGGACCGGGGCCGTCGTGCTCGTCTACCTCCTGCTCTTCGGGGGGCTGGTGGTTCTGGTCGTGGGCGTGGCCGGGGCGATTGCTGCCTCGGTGTCTGACTTCATCGCCAGCGTCCCGAGGCTTCGCGCCGATCTGCCGTCGATCGTGGCTCCCTGGCAGGCCCGGATTGATGCGCTTGGCTTGACCGACGTGGATCTGGCCAACCAGGCGAGTGCGTTCGTTGACAACCTCAGCCGCTACGCGACCGAACTCGCCGGACCGCTTCAGCAGGTGGCAGTAGCCAGTCTCGGCGCCATCGCCAACCTGATCCTGATCCTGATCCTGTCGCTGTACATGGTGGCCGATCGCGACCGACTGCTCGCCTTCCTGGTCCGTCTCTCGCCACCGCGCTACAAGGAGGAGTCACGGGTCCTGGAACGCAGCATTGCCGAGTCGTTCGGCGGGTTCCTCCGTGGCCAGGCGATCCTCGGCGTGGCGTACGCCGCGGTGGCGCTGCTCGCGAACATGATCTTCGGGCTCGACTACGCCGCTGGAACGGCGGCTGCGGCCGGGATCCTCATGGCCATCCCGTTCTTCGGTCCGTTCTTCGCCTGGGCTCCACCGGTCCTTGTGGCGCTCGTTTCACAGTCGGGGGCCACGGTCGGGGTACTCGTCGTCATGGCGGCCGGCTGGATCGGAGTAATGAACTTCATCCAACCGCGACTGATGGCCCGGGCCCTCAAGATCCACCCGATCGTCGTCCTGGGATCGGTCCTCGTCGGTGGCAAGATCGCCGGGATCAGTGGGGCGATCTTCGGCATCCCGATCGCCGCGGTCATATCCGCGCTCCTGCTCCACCTGCTCGGCAGGAACGTTGATAGCGGACCGATTGCAGCCCGCGCCGCCGAACGCGTCGGCCGACGTGAGGGCCGAACCTTCCGCGTCCCTCGCGAGCCGAATCCGGCGACCGATACGGATGTCGAAGCCGAGGAGGCGATGCCCCCCGAGATCGGGTCGCGGGCCGACGCGGGCTGAGGCTCAGCGGCGCGGGCTGAGGCTCAGCGGCGCTTTCTGAGGTCCCCGAGGATCTCGCGCGCGGCGTTCTGGCCCGGGCCGCCGGTGATTCCGCCGCCCGGATGCGCGCCGGAGCCACACAGGTAGAGCCCCTCCAGCCCGCCGATCCGGTAGCGCGCGTGACCGAGGAGCGGTCGCCACAGGTAGAACTGGTCGAGGCCCGGCTCGGCATGGAGCGGATGACCGCCCGTCAGCCCGTAATCCCGCTCGAGATCCACCGGCGTCAGGACCTGGCGATGCGTCACGAGTTTGCCGATGCCGGGCGCCACGCTTTCAAGGGCCGTCAGGACCGCATCGCCGAACGTTTCGGCCGCGCCCGCGTCCCAGGAGCCGTCGCGGAGCATGTAGGGCGCGTACTGGGCGATGACGCTCATGACCTGCGTGCCGGCCTTGGCGCCCTCGACGAGGGATGGATCGACCAGGGACGGGATCGTGGCCTCCAGGATCGGCGACTCGGAGAAGCGGCCGTACTTGGACGCGTCGAAGGCGCGCTCCATGGCGTCGATACCCGGCGCCACGAGGATCC
>JBDTQY010000162.1:0-4756 GCA_039931955.1 Chloroflexota bacterium | reverse complement strand
GATCCGGTGGCCAGCTCTCGGCGAGGACATCGAGGTAGGCGACGATCGGTTCAACGATGGCCCGGAACGGAGACTCTACGATCACGAGAGGGACACCGGGTACCTGGCGCTCCCAGCGCCTGCGCATGTCCTCCGCCTCCTCCATGTCGGTCGTCACGTAGACCGCCCGTACGTCCGTGGAGATCGTCCGCGCGAACGTGACGGCCTGGATCACCGTCCGGTTGATGCCATTGACCGGCACCACCACCCGTTGCTCTCGATGCGGACCGACGAACACCACATCGTCGGCAACGTGGAGTTCCGTCGCCTGGCCCTCGTATTGCCTGCGGATGAACAACATGCCCATCACGAGGCAGGGGACCAGCAACAGGATGAGAAGCGAAGCCGGCGCCTTGGCGGCGGTCACGACCACCATCACGATCCCGGTCAGGACGCAGCCAAAGGCGTTGATGGCGAGTCGTCGCTGCCAGCCCGGCGGCCGCTCTCGGAGCCAGTGCCGGATCATGCCCGCCTGGCTGATGGTGAAGTCGATAAAGACCCCGACCGCGTAGAGCGGGATCAGGACATGGGTCTCGCCATTGGACGCCACGATCAGCGCGGAGGCGGCAACTGCCAGGACGATGATCCCGTAGGAGAACGCGAGCCGGTCGCCGCGGAGCCCGAACTGGCGGGGCATATGCGAGTCGCCCGCCAGGATGGCGAGCAGGCGCGGGAACGCATTGAAACTCGTGTTCGCGGCAAGGAAGAGGAGGAGGGCGGTGAACGCCTGGAACAGGTAGAAGGGGATGGACCCGTCCCCGTAGATCTTCCGCGCTACCTGGCTGATCACGGTCTGCTGCTCGGGCAGGTCCAGGTGGGTGATCCCGAAGTTGACCGCCAGGAACGTGATGCCGATGAACAGGATCCCCAGGAGGACGGCCATCGCCCCGAGCGTCGAGGCAGCGTTCTTCGACTCGGGCGGCTGGAAGGCCGGCACCCCGGTCGCGATTGCCTCGGTTCCCGTCAGGGCGACGGCACCGGCGGCAAAGGCACGCAGGAGGAGCAGGATCCCGACCTGCTCCGGGATCTTGCCCGTCTGGGCGATGACCTCAGATGAAAATTCGGCATGCTCGCCGCCGAGGACGATGCGGACCGTCCCGATGGCGATCATCAGGAACGCCGAGCCGAGGAAGAGGTACGTGGGGATCGCGAAGATGTTGCCGGCCTCCCGGAGCCCACGCAGGTTGCCGATCGTGATGAGGGCGACGCCCAGGACGCCGATCAGGACCCGCTCATCGATGAGCTCCGGCAGTGCCGAGGTGATCTGTTCGACGGCCGAGGTCGTCGAGACCGCGACCGTCATGACGTAGTCGATGAGGAGCGCGGAGGCGGCGATCAACGAGGCATTGCGACCGAAGTTGCGCTTCGAGACCGAGTAGGACCCCCCGCCCGATGGGTAGGCGATACAGACCTGGCGATAGGAGAAGGCCACGGCGATCAGGAGGACCGCGATGGCAATCGAGACCTCGAGGCCCAGGGCAAGGGCAGCGGCTCCTCCGAGGATCAGGACGCGCAGGATTTCCTCGGTCGCATACGCCGACGAGGAAATCGCGTCGGAACTGAAGATCGCGAGGGCCTTCTTCTTGGACAGACGCTCCCCGAGCTCCTCCTCTGACGCGAGGGGACGTCCGAGCAGCACACGCCGGACCCCGGCCATGGCCCGTCCGATGCCGGTTGTCGGCGTGCTCGCCGAGGCCTTGGCGGTCATGACGCCCTTGCCGCTCCAGCGGAAGTAGGCGGCGTGAGGACGCTCTACGCGAATCCGTCGGTCGCCGAGCTTGCGACCTCTCAGGGGTTGGCGTCCGCCGATCATCGCCGATTCCTGTTCAGTGCCCGACGGCCAGTCGGGCGATGAGGTTGGACGGGAGGCCCACTGCCTGCATCGCGTCCTGGACGGCCCCGATCTCGTACGCCGCGCGATGCCAGGTGATCGTGTCGGCCGCGGTGTCCAGGGTCATGAACGACGCGCTGGGGATGCCGTCCCGGGGCTGGCCCACACTGCCTGGGTTCGCCAGGACGCGACGGCCGCGCAGCTCGAGGACCGATCCGTCGCCCGGGCTGACGACATCGATGGTGCCATCATCTTCGAGCCAGGCGGCGGCCATGTGCGTGTGCCCATGCAGGCCGATCCTCGTCTGGAGCACCGCAAGGTTCGTCCGGGCGACAGGAACGGATGTCACGTACTCCCACATCGGGTCCCGGGGGCTGCCGTGGACGAGCGTGCTGTCTCCGAACACCACACTCGTCGGCTGGTCCGCCAGCCAGGTCCTGGTCGCATCGGTGATCGTGGTTCGTGTCCACTCCATGGCGCGCCGCGCATCGGGGTTGAACCACTCGATCTCGGCCCCGCCGATCGCCGCCGCGTCGTGGTTGCCCTGAACCCCAACGGCCCCGATCGACCGAAGACGATCGACTGTCCCGTTGGGATCGGGCCCGTATCCGACCACGTCGCCAAGGTGCCAGACACCATCAATCGTGCCTGCCGCTCGGATCACCGCCTCGAGGGCAACGAGGTTCGCATGGATGTCCGAGAAGACCGCAAGTCGCATGAGGCGCCAGCGTAGCAGGGGTGCCTGTCACCAGGGTCGCCGTCTGCGCGCGGCTGGATCTCGTGGATACCCGGGCGGAGAGTTCCCAACCTTGCGGACCAACACGAGCCCGTGGCCGGCAAGTCCGGACGCCACGGCAAGGTCGTCGGGGTACGGTCGCCAGGCGGGGATCGAGCCGCCCAGCGCCGTGGCCGCCCGTCCGGCGCTCTCGAATTCCGCGGTCAGATCGCCCCGCTTCCAGACGGCCAGGTGGCCGCCGTTCGCCAGGAGCGGAAGGCCAACCTCGACCAGGTCGGCGAGACCGCCCACGGCCCGCGCCGTCACGATGTCCCACTGCCCCGGCGCAAGGTCCTCGGCCCGCCGGGCGACAACCGTAACCCGGTCGGCCAGGCCGACCGCCCGCACGGCCGCCTCGAGGAAGACCGCTTTCTTGCGGACTGACTCGACGAGCGTGACGCGCGTGCCGGGCATGCAGATCGCGAGCGCCAGGCCCGGGAAGCCACCGCCGCTCCCGACGTCCAGGAGCGTGGCCTGCGGCAAGGTCACGAAGCTCGTGATCCCGGCCAGGCTGTCGGCCACGTGCAGATGGGCGGCGGACACCGCGTCGCGGATCGCCGTGAGGTTGATCGCCTCGTTCCAGGCGAGCATGAGCCGGAGGTGATCCCCGAGTGCATCGCGCTGGGCAGGGCCCACCTCGACACCGTGCGCCTCCAGGATCTCCAGGGCTGGCTCCAGGGCGCGTCGATACTCGGCGGGCAGCGCAGGCAGGCCGTCGGCGTTCGTCGGGAGCGGTTCTCGTTGGATGTCCAGGTGACGTTTCCCTATTCGGGTGGTCCAGTCACCTCGAGAGCCGCCCCCGGCGACGCCGTTCGCTTCGCGCCACGGCCGCGGTCTCTCGAGCTGCTGTTGGTTTCATGGCCGGATTTCGCCGGACCCCTTGTGCAGCCCGCTCCCCGTTGCCGATTCGGTGCGGATGCAGGACGGTAGGGTCTGGATGCGACAGCGTCAACGGGGTTATCCACCGCGAAATGCAGATTCCGCGCCCGCTCGGTGGATAACTCGCCAAATCGGCGAAACCCGGCCTGCCCAGGACCTACGAACGGCCTTCGTTCCTCAGCCCCTGGCGCCACGGCGCGCCGGGCGTCGTCCGTTCAGCCCTTGGCGCCGCCGCGTACAGGTCTGCCGAGAGTCCTCCGCACCACATCGACGACCTCTTCGACGTAGCGGTCTGCGTCGCCGTGCTGGGCGGCCGTCCGGACACACCCCTGAACGTGGTCCTCGAGGACCAGGATGGCGAGCGAATCTACGGCTGCCCGGAGCGCCGAGGTCTGCTGGAGGATGTCGATGCAGTATTCCTCGCGCTCGATCATTCGGGCAATGCCACGAACCTGCCCCTCGATGCGGGCCAGTCGTCGGACGAGCTGCGCCTTGTCCTTCGAGTAGCTGTGCCGAAAGGTCTCATCGGCGGCGCTGTGGCCATGGGCCTGAGTCGTGGGCATCGTTCTTCGTCTATCTCCCCTGGGACCGCCGGGACGCGGCGGAACGTTCGCTGATGATACCCCTGGGGGGTATCGACCGGCAAGGCGACCAGGAGCCGGCCGGTCGGGCCCGAACCCGCCATGGTCGGACCCGACCCGCTACACTCCGCGTGGATGGATCCCCGCGACCCCCTGCGCGCGCTTCCGGACGGGATGACCTGCACCGTCTGCAACGAGCCCGTCCCCGTCGAACGGACCCGGCTCCTGGCGCGCCGCGAAGAACTCACCTTTGTCCAGGTTGACTGTTCCGCCTGTGGCAGCACCAGCCTGGAGTTCCTCGTCTCGACGGACGCCGTCACGATGCCGGGCCCCGCCAGCTCGCGGACGAGCATCCGGGACCGCAAGCTGGCGCCGGCCGTCACCACGGCGGATGTCCGCGCGATGCGCGCCTTCCTCGATGGATGGGCTGGCGACGCACGAGGCCTTGTGGATCGGCTGGAGGGTGGTCGATCCTCAGCCAGAGCCGGCTGGTCCGGAGACGGCAGGCGCCGAGCGTGACCGCTGTGGCTGAATTGTCACTCGCGGCAAGGGACGGCTTTGGCCGGCCGTGGCCCCTGTTTGCGCACGCGAGCGAAGCGGAGATGGCCAGGATCCTGGATTTCTACGCGGTCCGATGGGAATACGAACCCC